>JAQBUS010000129.1 GCA_027623875.1 Pseudomonadota bacterium | reverse complement strand
CAAATTTTATTTTCCCAAACACCATGATCAATTTCAAAATCATTTAAGTCTGGTGGCAAATCATTTTCTGGAGGGCATCCAGCCAAATAATATTGGCCATCACTGCGGAAATGTACTCCGGAAGGATCAATTGTAAGCGGTAACGGCCTATCTAGAGCTTTTTCTGCATCAAAGACAAAACTATATCTACGCCGTGGTTCTACAGGAATGTCTATATTGATCATTTTGGCTACGACTGAAGCCCTAGTTCCAGATGCATTGACAACAGTGCCGCAACTTATTTTTCTACCTGAAGCGAGATTAATATTACTTATGGAAGTTCCTACACCATTTACCTCCATTGAAATAACTTCATCTGTAATAAATTCTACACCGAATTTTCTACAAGTCTTTAACCACCAATTAAAGATTGTAGCTCCATCGAAATATCCTTCATTAACTGTATTATGACTCCCACAAACAAGATCTGAAACATTATAAAAAGGGAATTTATTTTTAATCTCTTCAGGTAGTAAAATGGATGTTCCAACACCACACTCAGATTGCATAATTTGATTTTGTCTTAGAACTTCTGCACCAATATCTGTGTCTGACAAAAACATATATCCATAACTATCAAGTTTGATCTCTGGAGCAGTCTCATCACCAATCATACTCTTGAAGTTTTTGATAAATTCTACACCAAACTGTGAGATTTTTATATTAATTTCTTTGGAAAATTGCTGCCTGATACAACTATTTGTTCGTGACGTAGCTGCAAATTCATAACTAGGATCCTGTTCTACCACACATATCTTACCTGCAAAATCTTTGTTATTCCACAGGAACCAAGCGATAGCAGACCCCATCATAGCACCACCAATAATAACTACGTCAAATTTTTCAGTTAATTGGCTCATACTGGAAGCTCACCACTGGTAAGTGCCTCCTCAATAAGAGAAAGCTCTTTCGATGTTAATTCATAATTTTCTTGGGCACTTTTAACGCTGACATACCCTAAAATAACATCCCTAATAATGAGTTTACGATCTCTATGTTCTGGACGTCCGTACCCAGCTCCTCCAGGTAGCGACATTTGAACTATCCTTTCTGGGCCAACAAATTGCTTCCCTTTACCTTGCATAACCAAACCGTCATCTTGGGTTACTATGGTTTCTCCCCCAGGTTTCCCACCTTTCCTACCAAGTGCTGGATGATGAACTCGGTCAAACATAAGAGAAATATCAAATTCGTAATCATCATCAGAACCAATTTCCATGAACTGCCCCAACCCACCTCGAAATTGCCCAGGGCCACCGCTGTCTGGTCGGAGCTCTTTCCTCCAAATAATCACTGGTCCAGTATGCTCTGTCGCTTCTATTGGCATTGTCATAACGCCAGACGGGAAAGCCGTTGCATTCATGCCATCCAGCTTTGGTCTCGCTCCCGATCCACCCGAATTAAACATTAAGACTTCTGCTCTTCGGGTAGCACTAGTATGTATTCCGTCAGAGCGAGGCCTCAAGGAGACCTGAAAATTACATAATGAGCCCGCCCCTTCGGCGGGGACAGTATCGGGTAAAATTTTATCTAAGGCAGAGTATACTGCATCAGGTATCAAATGCCCAATAACATGTCTTAAAGCTACAGGTGCCGGATGCGTTGCATTGAGAATGCAGCCCTCTGGCGCAGAGATCTTAAATGGAGCCAAGGATGCTGCATTATTAGGAATTTCAGGGGCAATTGCACATTTTAATGCGTAACAAGCGTAAGCTTTTGTGTAAACAAGCGGAACATTAATACCTTTTCTATCTAACTTAGACGTTCCCTCGAAATCACAACGAATACAATTCTCTTCAATAGTAAGTGCCACTTTTAAATCGATATAGTGACTATAGCCATCCACTCTCATTTCACCAGTTTTGCTTACACGCGGTAAAGACCTAATCTTTTTTAAAGTTGCTTCTCGGGAATTATCGAAAATAAATCTGGATATATTATTTAAATCTTTGAGAGAAAATTCTGTTATCATTTCCTTTAACCTGCGATGACCAATTTCATTGCACGACGCTAAAGCAAAAATATCTCCAATCACCTGATCAGGTTCTCTCACGTTAGCCCTTACGATGGCCAGTAATGTTTGATCAATTTCACCGACACGAGCCAACTTCATGATCGGAATGTAGAGCCCTTCCTCATATATCGAATTTGCATCAGCACCAAAACCACGACCACCAATATCAACAATATGGGCTGTGCATCCAAAGAATCCAATCAGGTCACCCTCGTAGAAGGATGGAGTTACGACGGTTATATCATGCAGATGACCTGTACCCTCCCAAGGATCATTGGTGATGTATACATCCCCAGCGCTCATGTTTTCGATTTTGATACGCCTGATGAAATGCGCGACTGAATCCGCCATGGCGTTCCCGTGATGGCCTGTGCCAACATCTCTCCTTTTGAATTATAAACGCCTGCAGAAAGATCGCCGGCCTCCCTAACTGAAGTTGAAAAAGCCGTTCGAACTAGTGCCTGTGCCTGCTCTTCGACAATCGAAATTAATCGATTCCACATAACTTGAAATGAAACTTTCGAACTCATAGTTTTTCCTTAATTACTGCAATACTTCCATCAGCCCGCCCTTCAGCCCGAAAATTAGTAGGAACTACAATGGTCGTTTCATCCTCAACAATAATTGCTGGCCCTATTAAATAAGACCCACTCCCCATCAAGCTTCTGTTTACAACTTTTGCTGATACGAAACGTTCTATAGCGGGATCAAATAATTCACGCGTGTCTTTGTTTTCAATCTTATCAGCAGCTAGAATATCCCCTACTTTCTCGACTCGGCTTAAACTAGTTAAGGCATTAACAGCCCAAACCGTGATCTCGATATCCAAACCTTGCACTAACCGACCAAAGAGCTGCTTGTATCTCTCTTCAAACGCGCTTTTAAAATTATCTACTGTCAGAGCCTCTATTTCAAAGCTATCTATATTAACCGGAATTTCCCAACCCTGACCAGTATAACGCATATAGGCTTTAGCTTCCGTGTTAATCTTTTGCTCCACACCACATGTTTCAACGAACCCAACAGCCTCAGATTTGAGTTCTCTAAAAATATTTCTAACGCTTACAGAGTCAAAACTTAAAAGTGGCATAAAAATACTTCTTGTCGCCTCAAAACTAAAGGGAGCTCTCAAAAAGCCAATGGCAGAACCAACGCCTGCACCGACAGGGACAATAAAACAATCAACATCAAGTTTTTGACATAGTCGTGCGGCATGCAAGGGAGCGGCACCGCCAAACGCTATCATAGTAAATTCAGATAAATCTTCTCCATTTTCAACAGCGTGCACCCGAGAAGCATTTGCCATATTTTCATCGACGACTTCCGAAACTCCAAAAGCTGCTTCAATGTAATCCATGGAAAGCCTGTTTCCTATATTTTCAGTAAGCGCCTGCTCCGCAAGGTCCGAGTTTAGTTTAATTGATCCACCAGCGAAATTTTTAGAATCTAACCTACCAAGCACCAAGTCAGCGTCAGTAACCGCTGGATTAATTCCTCCATAATTGTAACACGCGGGTCCGGGTTCAGAACCGGAACTCTCCGGACCAACCCTAATTTGGTTCAATAAGTCTATACTGGCTAGAGAACCACCCCCTGCTCCAATCTCAACCATATCAATTACGGGAATAGAAATTGGCATACCAGAGCCCTTCTTAAACCGATATGTTCTAGCTACTTCAAAAACACGTGCCGTTTTAGGTGTTCTATCCTTAATCAAACAAATCTTTGCTGTAGTTCCTCCCATATCAAAAGATAGAACTTTATTCAGAGAATGCCGCTCAGCAATATCTGCGGCAAAAATCGCACCTCCAGCAGGACCACTTTCTATTAATCTTACAGGAAAGTCCGAAGCACTATCTAGCGAAATAACTCCACCACCCGAATGCATCAAGAAAATTGAACAAAATGCCCCCTCAACTTCCAACCTATTTTTTAATCGGCTTAAATAACTTTTCATCATGGGCTTAACGTAGGCGTTTGCACAGACAGTATTAAACCGCTCATACTCTCTCATCTGCGGAGAAACTGTCGACGAAATTGAAACGCTAACATGAGGTAGGCGACGCATCAGCGTCTCCTCTATCATTAATTCGTGGACTGGGTTTAGGTACGAATGTATTAATCCTACCGCAATACTTTGAAAGCCAGCAGCTTCTATTAAATCAACAAGCCTTTCGATCTCATCTTGATCGAGATCAATTAAAACCCTTCCACTGGAATTAATTCTTTCTTTTAGCGTATAACGACAATTTCGTGAAATCAGTGGCTCGGGTAGGACCAAATTTAGATCGTACTGCTCAAATCGACTCTCTGTCCGCATCTCAATCACATCTCGAAACCCTTGAGTTGTAATTAAAGCAGTTTTGGCACCACGTCTCTCTATTAGGGAATTAGTAGCGAGTGTTGTACCATGAATAATTTGCTCTATTTGATTAAGCTTTATTCCAGATTTATTACAAACTGACTTAATACCATCGATAATAGCATCTTCTGGGGTATTATGGGTGGTCAATATTTTGCTAGAATATAAAATACCACCGTACTCAAGGACAACGTCAGTAAAGGTTCCACCAATATCAACACCTAATCTTGTTTTGTTTTTCATAAAACACACTTTTAGTTAAGGATTCTAGACAGTCCAGAGGTTAAATAGAAATTAGCATTCGAGAAAGTTAAATGCTAAACTAAGTAGCAAAGTTTCTTTATAGTTTCAGTTCGTATCTATAACAGTCTGTCACATTGTTTCTATACAATTATCCAAAGACATAAAGTCATATACATCTCCACTAAAAGCTAGGGAGGCTAGCACACATAATCTAAATTGAGTTGCAATCGTCTTTTTTCTAACAATAAATATAATTTTGTTTCACAATGAAATCTAATTTAACCTTGCATTAAATTAGACAAATATTCTGCTAAAGCTAACTTATCCGGTATTCTTATACTATAAAAGCTCTGTAATTTAAAAAAAGGATCTCGCAAATTAAAATTAATGGGGCTGTCCTAGATAACCA
>JAQBUS010000128.1 GCA_027623875.1 Pseudomonadota bacterium | reverse complement strand
AAAGCAGCTTTTAGTAACTCTTTGGTGTATTCATGTTGAGGATTAGAGAAAATTTGTTGATTATCTCCTTGTTCAACGATGTCTCCTTGTTTCATTACAATAATTCTATGAGACATTGAACGCACAACCTTCAAATCATGACTAATGAACAAGTACGCCAACTTATATTTCTTTTGGAGATTACGTAAAAGTTCTACTATCTGAACTTGTACCGTCATATCTAGAGCAGAGGTTGGTTCATCCAAAATAACCAACTTGGGTTTTAAAATCATCGCTCGGGCAATAGCAATTCTCTGGCGCTGTCCTCCTGAAAACTCGTGCGGGTAGCGATGCATTAGCGTGGGGTCCAAACCGACCTCTTTCATAATGTCAGATACTAAACCGAGCTCCTCATCTTTTTCTTGCCCCGCCCTGTGGACTGTTAAGCCTTCGGCGATAATTTCTGCAACTGTCATACGAGGACTTAATGATCCATATGGGTCTTGGAAGACAATTTGCATGCCAGCTCGCAATCGACGCATCTCTTTACTTGAAATTTTTTGGATATTTTTGTCCGAAAATATAATATTCCCACTTGAAGATATTAATTTTAATATTGCCAACGCCAGTGTCGTCTTTCCAGACCCGCTTTCCCCTACAATGCCAAGAGTTTCACCCTCAAAGAGCTCTAAAGTCGCTGAATTTACTGCTTTTACATAATCCGTTGTCTTGCGCATTAAACCCGTTTTAATTGGAAACCACACTTTTACCTGATCAGTTCTAATTACGGGCGTAGCATCTGCATTAATTGGTTCAGGAATTCCAACATTATGCGCTGCCAATAACATTTTAGTATATTCATGTTTAGGGCTTTCAAACAGATCAGAAGTTATGCCTGTCTCAACTATCTCTCCCTCTCGCATAACATAGACCCGATCAGCTATTTTTCGGACTATACCCAAATCATGGGTAATAAAGAGAAGACTTAGACCATCAGAAGCCTTAAGATCAGCCAATAAATCGAGAATTTGTGCTTGAATGGTAACATCTAAGGCTGTTGTAGGTTCATCTGCTATAAGTAGTTTTGGAGCATTAGCTAAAGCCATCGCAATCATCACGCGCTGTCTCTGGCCACCAGAAAGCTCGTGAGGGTAAGATTTCAAGCGACGCGCTGCATCATCTATCCCAACTTTATGCAGTAATTCAATTACTTTCGCTTTAGCCTCAGGACCAAATATATTTTGATGAACAGCCAAGCTTTCCAGTATTTGCTTTTCCAAGTTATGCAAAGGATTTAGAGAGGTCATCGGTTCTTGAAATATAAAACTAATCTCGTTTCCCCGTACCTTTTGAAGCTCTTTTTCGTTAAAATCTCCAAGATTTTTTCCTGAGAACAAAACCTCCCCAGAGACTTGTGCAGAAGCAGGTAAAAGCTGTACTGTAGACAATGCGGATACTGACTTTCCTGAACCGGACTCGCCGACTAAGGCGACTGTTTCTCCCGTCGCTATATTAAAGGAAATGTCTTTTACAGCTTTAACCTCTCGTCCGTCTTGCATAAACGAAACACTAAGCTTTCTTACATCTAAAATATTAGTCACTGAAATGTCTTTCGGGGATCAAAGGCGTCTCTCACACCTTCAAATATAAAAACCAATAATGACAGCATAAACGCAAAAGTGAAGAATGCCGTGAATGCCAACCAGGGTGCCTGCAGGTTCTCCTTTGCCTGCAAGGTTAACTCACCCAACGACGGTGCAGATGACGGAAGTCCAAATCCCAAAAAATCCAGTGAGGCCAAAAGGCCAATAGTTCCTGTAATGATAAAAGGAAGTATAGTAATTGTTGCCACCATCGCATTTGGAAGCATATGCCTAAACATTATAATTCTATTTGATACCCCAAGGGCTTTTGCCGCACGAACATACTCAAAATTTCTTGCACGGAGGAATTCAGCCCTTACCACACCAACCAGGGCTGGCCATCCGAATAATATCGTCAAAGACACCAACAACCAGAAAGATCTACCCAAAATAGCAAACATTATTATTATGATATAAAGCTGAGGCGTCGAACCCCAAAGTTCTAAAATTCTCTGAAAAATTAAGTCTGTTCTTCCGCCAAAAAAACCCTGAATCGCCCCCGCTATAATACCTATTATGGAAGATATAATTGTAACAATTAACGTAAAAACTATAGACAACCTAAAGCCATAAATAACTCTAGCTAAAACATCCCTAGCACTATTATCAGTTCCAAGAATATGATCGCGATCTGGAGCAGAGGGCGCAGTTCCATTTATATCGTTTATGGTTTTATAACTATAGGGAATTATCGGTGTAATAATCCAACCCTTATCTATTGTAATGCCTTTGACATCCCCGTCTTTTGCATCGTCAATAATGTCCTCGGGGTTTTCCCAGCAATCTTCTAAACCGCCCGAAATGATTAAACATTTTATTTCTATATCTCGATAAACCGCCTCTGTTCTAAGATCTCCACCGAAGCGTACTTCTGGGTAAAAGAATATAATTGGAGAAAAAAATTCCCCTCGATATTTGACTAAGATCGGGCGGTCGTTAGCTATAACCTCCGCAAAAAGAGAAAGTCCAAACACAAAAGAAAATATTATTAAAGACCAGAAAGCTCTCTTGTTCTTTTTGAAATTAGCCCATCTCCTTTGATTTAATGGCGATAAGGTCATGAGTCCCGGCTTTCAAAGTCTATACGCGGATCGACAAAGACATACATTAAATCTGATAAAATTCCAACTGTTAGCCCGATAAGACCAAAAAAATAAAGCGTCCCGAATACAACAGGGTAATCCCTCGCAACTGTTGCCTCAAATGCCAAACGACCAAGGCCATCTAACGAAAAGATAGTTTCTATAATTAATGAACCCGATAGAAACACACCCAAAAATAGGCCTGGAAAACCAGAAATTACAATTAACATAGCATTTCGAAAAACATGCCCATATAACACTCTTCTCTCAGAAATACCTTTAGCCTTTGCCGTAATAACGTACTGTTTCTTTATTTCATCTAAGAAACTATTTTTTGTAAGTAATGTTAGTGTTGCAAAAGAAGATATAGTTGAGGCCAATACTGGGAGGGTAATATGCCATAAGTAATCTACTACTTTACCAAAAGCACTCAGATCTTCAAAATTGTCCGAGGTTAAACCCCTGAGGGGGAAAAACTGAAAATAACTACCCCCTGCAAATAAGACGAGTAGTAATATCGCAAACAAAAACCCCGGTATGGCATACGCCACGATTATCGTGGCACTTGTCCACGTATCGAACGTCGACCCATCTCTCATAGCTTTACTAATACCAAGTGGAATAGATACCATATAGGCTATGAGTGTTGACCATAGGCCTAAGGTGACCGAGACAGGTAGTTTTTCAAGAACTAGATCTAAAACCCCAATAGATCTAAAATAGCTCTCCCCGAAGTCAAACCTTAGATAATTTAACATCATAGAGATAAAACGTTCTAACGGAGGTTTATCAAAGCCAAACTCTCGCTCCAGTTGCTCTATAAACTCTTGAGGAAGTCCCCTACCGCCGATATATTTCTCGTCCGTGCTATTGCCTATCGTCTCTGAAGCTGAACCCGAAATTGTCTCAAATACATCTCCCTTACCCTCTAATTCAGCAAGTATTTGTTCTATTGGTCCACCAGGCACGAACTGCGTTAAGGAGAAATTTATAACCATTATCCCAATAAGTGTTGGAATAACTAATAATAACCTCCTAACAATATACGGGCCCACTGAGTTATATCGCGCCCTTAGCTCTTAAAGCAGCTTCTTTTTCTGGATTCACCCACCAAAAGTCCAAGTAACCCAACGAATATGGGGGTAAGGGGTCAGGATGCTCAAACATATCAAAGTAGGCAACTGTATGAACGTCCTTATACCACTGCGGAATCCAAAACTTTTCTGCCCGCAATACCCTATCCAAAGCCCGAACAGCTATTATCAAATCAGCTTTACTTTCTGTACTTGTAATAACATCAATTAATCGATCAATAGCCGGACTACTAATACCCATAGAATTAAACAGACTAGTCTCGGCTGTTTTAGAACCAAAATACTGCTTTAGACCCGAACCCGGCTCGTACGACATACCAAAAGAGTCCGTGATTATATCAAAATCAAAAGCTCGGGTACGATTAGTATATTGAGAATAATCAATTCTGTTTAACTTAGCTTTAACTCCAAGACTTCGCAGATTTTCAACAATAGGATTAACTATTCGATCAAAGGCAGGACTAGCTTCCATAAATTCAACTTCAAGCTCTTTTCCATCTTTGCGCCTCATGCCGTCATCGCCCACAAGCCAGCCGGCCTCATCAAGCAATTTAGAAGCTAGCTTCAGATTAGCTCGATCCATTTGACGTTCTCCGGAGGACGGTGCCATTACCGCAGAATCTGTAAGAAGCTCTTTCGCTAAAACCCCCTCGTCTACCAAAGTTTTAAGTAATTCTAATTCTTTACCTTCTGGAACGCCCACAGCTGCTAGTTCAGAATTCTCCCAAAAAGAATGTATGCGTGCGTAAAGACCGTAGAACAAGGTTTCGTTTGACCACTCAAAGTTAAACATTAGGCCTAACGCTTCTCTAACCCGCTTGTCTTTAAATTTATCACGCCTCAGATTCATCACGAAGCTTTGCCCTGTCGCAATGGTTCCATCCGATAATTCTTTTTTTACAATGTCTCCTCTTTCTAACGCTGGAAAATCATACGCTGTAGCCCACTGCTTTGAACTGTTTTCAATTCTAAATGTATAAGCTCCAGCCTTAAAACCTTCAAAGGCCGCATTAGAATCTCCAAAATACTCAACTCTTATGCGATCAAAATTATTTCGACCTTTAGAAAAGTTGAGATCCTTTGCCCAATAGTCAGCGTTACGTTCATAAACAATCTCTTGATTGACATCATAGCTTTCTAACATATACGCGCCTGTCCCAACTGCCGCGCCTAAGCGAGATTCATCAAGGCCTGCATCGTTATCTTCAAACCATTTTTTTGAAAAAATAGGTAAACCTCCAGCAGTTTCTATTCTATCACGCCTAGGAGCATCTG
>JAQBUS010000127.1 GCA_027623875.1 Pseudomonadota bacterium | reverse complement strand
ATGGAAAATCCCTCTCTCTCAGGTAGAGGATCTGCGGGGGCATCAGACGTGCCTGAATTAACACACTCAATAGATTGATTGGAAATTCAAAATCACAAAATAACTATAATCTTATAAGGGTTTAAGTTTTGGTTGGTAAACTTTTAGGCAGTAATAAACTAAAGAATAAAAACAATTTAGTTGAGCAGCCGATTTTCCTGGATGAAAATGTAAATTCTCTAACAAGAGTTGGAACTATTGATGTTGGATCAAACTCCATAAGGATGGTTGTATTCGATGGCGCGGCAAGGAGCCCGTCGTATTTTTTTAATGAAAATATTTTTTGTGGCCTGGGCGATGATATGGACTCATCTGGGAACTTGGGAAAAGCCTCTAAAGAACGCGCATTTTTGGCATTATCTAGATTCTCTTTGGTTGCTAAAGCTATGGAAATCTCACCGGTCTTATGTATCGCGACAGCAGCTATTAGAGATGCAAACGATGGAGTAGAATTTTGTAATGAAGTTTTTCTGAGAACCGGTTTAGAGTTAAAAATTTTGAGTGGTATTGAAGAGGCAAAGCTTTCCGCACAGGGTGTATTCCTGGGTTGGCCAGAAGCTACAGGGATTATGTGTGATATTGGTGGCTCATCGCTTGAACTTGCTGAGATTGGGGATGGATTAGTTGGCCAATGTAGCTCTTTTCCTCTTGGCCCCCTAAAACTTATGAACTTAACAGATGACCAAGAAACAATTCAGTCTACTATAGATAAAAACTTTTATGAAAATCAGAAATTGTTGATTACTAAAGGAAAAGATTTGTTTCTTGTTGGAGGTTCCTGGAGGGCTATTGCTCGTTTGGATATGGAAAGACAGAATTATCCGCTTAGAGTTTTACACGAATATAAAATGACGCAGCAATCAGTATTAGACACCGTAGATTGGATTCTGTCTAAGGGTAGTTGTGAGCTAAAAAAGCTTACTGGAATGTCTAACGCGCGCCTTAGGTTGGTACCTATTGCTTCAATAGTGCTCCGAGCTCTTTTGAAACGATTAAAGCCGAGATCTATTTCTATTTCTAGTTATGGTGTAAGAGAGGGGCTCCTTTACGAGCAAATGCCATACCAATTGAAGCGCTGTGATCCTTTGCTAGAAGCCTGTAGGCTTGATGAACAACAGAATGCGAGAATTCCTGGGTTTGGTTCATTGCTTTTTATTTTTATTAAACCTCTTTTTAAGGATATTTCAGAAGGCCGCTTAAGATTAATTAAGGCCGCATGTTTGTTACACGACGTCAATTGGAGGGCCCATCCAGATTATCGAGCAGAAGTTTGTTTTGATAATGCGACTAGAGCAAACCTTGGAGGTTTATCCCATGTGGAGAGAGTTTTTTTAGGAATTTCTTTACTCCACCGATATAAGAATAGCCGGCAGTCTATGAAGTACAAGGATTTGTTAGAAATTTTAAGTAATGATGAGCTTAAGGAAGCAGAAATCTTAGGAAAGGCAATGAGATTTGGTGCTATGTTCTCTACGGTTGAATCGGAAATGCCTGCTCGGTTATTGTGGGATTCCAAAAGAGGCATCTTACAGCTTACTATGAAGGCTGAAATGAAAGCTCTTTATGGAGAGGTGGTTGCGGCAAGGTTTTTATCTCTTGCAGAAGCATTGAAAGCCAAAACTGAAATTATTTAAAAACAAATATTTAAATCTTTTAACGGTAACCTTGGCAAACTGAATCCTTTAGCCTAAGCCGGAAGAGTAATTTTCAACTAAAGAGATATAGTTATGCGTCTAAGTCGTTATTTTTTACCTGTCTTAAAGGAAACCCCTTCAGAGGCCAGGATTGTTAGTCATCGATATATGCTAAGAGCGGGAATGATTAAGCAGTCCAGTGCGGGAATTTATTCTTGGCTTCCTTTAGGTTTTAAAGTGTTAAAAAAGATCGAAAAAATTGTGCATGAAGAACAAGAAAAAGCTGGCCATATACCCATGCTAATGCCAACCATCCAGTCTGCAGATTTGTGGCGAGAGAGTGGACGCTATGACGATTACGGTGATGAGATGCTTCGGATAAAAGATCGAAGTGGCAGAGATATGCTGTACGGCCCAACAAATGAAGAACTAATAACAGATATATTTCGCTCACATGTTTCTAGTTATAAGGATTTACCTTTAACTTTGTACCATATTCAATGGAAGTTTAGAGACGAAGTTCGGCCTCGTTTTGGTGTAATGCGTGGTAGAGAATTTTATATGAAAGATGGTTATAATTTTGATATAGACCACGACTCAGCAATTCATGCTTATAATAGACACATGGTGAGTTACCTTCGTTCTTATGAACGTATGGGGCTAAAAGCTATCCCGATGAGAGCAGATAGTGGTCCAATCGGAGGAGAAGATACTCACGAATTTTTAGTGTTGGCTGAGACTGGTGAAAGTGAAGTATTTTATGACGATAGAATATTAGATTTATCTTTAGGTGCCGAGGCAGTAGATTATGATAACTGGGATGAGTGTTCTGAGGTAGTTAAAAAGTGGACCAGCCCATATGCGAGGACAAACGAAACCCACGATAATGCTCTCTTTGATCAAGTACCTCAAGAGCATCGTAAGTCCTCTAGAGGGATTGAAGTTGGGCAAATTTTTTATTTTGGAACAAAATACTCGGATGCAATGGGAGCCTCTGTCCAAAACAGCAACGGTGAAAAAGTTTCGGTACACATGGGAAGTCATGGAATTGGGGTTTCTAGATTAGTGGGAGCTATAATCGAAGCAAATCATGATGAAAAAGGAATTATTTGGCCTGAAGAAGTGACGCCATTTCATTGTGGTTTAATAAATTTAAGGCAAGGAGATGAGCAGGCCGACTTGGCGTGTCAGACAATTTATGATTCCTTGAGTTCCTTTGGGTTAGAGGTTCTTTATGATGACAGAGATGAGCGAGCGGGAGGAAAATTCTCCACCATGGATTTGTTGGGATTACCCTGGAGAATAATAGTTGGGCCCAGAGGTTTAAAAAACGGTGTTGTTGAAGTTGGGTCAAGGCGAACTGGCCAAACTGAAGAGGTTTCCGTGGAGGAGGCTGTAAAAAAGATAATTCAGATATATCAATCTATTTGATATTATATTTTTCTATACTCTTTTAAATTAAATGACTGTATTGATGGTTTTGTAATTATTAGGCTGTGGTAATGTTATTTTCAGGGTTTGAGTGGATGCTAGCTTGGCGTTATCTTAGGTCAAGGCGCGCCGATGGCGGTGTAAGCGCTATGACTTGGATTAGATTAATTGGTATTACTCTTGCTGTGATGGCATTGATTGTTACCTTGGCTGTAAGGTCTGGTTTTAGACACGAGTTTGTTGACACCATTTTGGGAGCAAATGCTAATATAACAGCTTATACTTTAAGAGATATATCTGAAGGCAGTGATATTTCCGTAGGCATAAAAAACTACGATTCAATTTCAGAAAAGATTTCACTGCGTTCGGGGGTCGCAAAATCATCCCCATTAATCAAAGGGCAGGTTATGGTTTCATCCCGGGGACGCAATGCAGGTGTCGAAGTTTTTGGTATTAGGTCCGAAGATTTGGCAGCGTTACCGAGGGTAGCGAAACCTCAAATTTCTTATGGAAATATCGAAGACTTTTCAAAAGGGTTAGCAATTGGTCTAGGGGTTGCACGCGAATTAGGTTTGTCGATCGGCGACAAGGTTAAGATTACATCTCCGGACGGTCTTAAGACTGCTTTTGGTACTAGCCCAAGAGTGGTTTCATATAAAGTAGTTTATATCTTTCAGGTAGGGAGGTATGATATTGACAGGACTCGCGTTTACATGCCCTTTCAGGAGGCGCAAAAGTTTTTCAACAGAGAAGGCTTTGCTGACGAAGTTGAAATAACTTTAACTTATCCAGAAAAAATAAATGAATTTGACATGCAACAGCTTCGCGCACTTTTTCCACAGCTGTCTTTTTGGACCTGGAGGGATAGTTCAGGAGCATTTTTACAAGCTTTAGAGATGGAAGATAATGTCATGTTCCTTATCTTATCTATATTGGTACTAATAGCTTCAATGAATATCGTTTCGGGACTTATAATGTTAGTTAAAAATAAGGGGCGTGACATAGGTATTCTTCGCACTATTGGATTAACAGAGGGGTCTATATTAAGGGTATTTTTTCTGTGTGGAGCTACTATTGGGGTTCTAGGTACTTTATTTGGTGTTCTCCTGGGGTGCTTAATTGCTGTATATATTGATCAAGTTTTTGAATTTATAAACTATATAATTGGAGGCGGTGGTTGGGATCCATCTGTTCGTTACATTTCAAAATTACCTGCAAGATTAGAAATTGATGATGTCATTTCAGCCGTTACACTATCGCTGACCTTAAGTTTCGTAGTCACTATATTTCCAGCAAGGCGAGCGGCCAGAATGAATCCAGTCGAGGCACTGAGATATGAGTAATTCCGCTTTAACATTATCAGGAATTCATAAATATTATTACAAAGGTACGCCAAAAGAAATTTTAGTTTTACGTGATGTCAATCTTTCCATTGAAAAAGGCGAAGTTGTAGCTTTGGTTGCTCCTTCGGGAGCTGGAAAGTCTACTATGCTGCATATTGCGGGACTTATTGAAACTGCCGATTTAGGGCAGGTATCTTTATCAGGTAAAGATATAACTGGGCAGAGTGATGCTGTCCGTACAAAAGTTCGACGAAATCAGTTAGGATTTGTTTATCAGTTTCATCATCTTTTGCCGGAATTCAGTGCGTTGGAAAATGTAGTGTTACCGCAGTTAGTGTCAGGAAAATCAAGTGCGGCGGCAATACAAAGAGCTAAAAAATTGCTCTGCAAGGTGGGATTAGAGGAGCGAATGACACATAGGCCAGGAACATTATCTGGTGGAGAGCAGCAAAGAGTTGCTTTTTGTAGGGCACTTGCTAATGAACCGGATTTACTTTTGGCAGATGAGCCCACAGGAAATTTAGATTCTGTAACAGCTGAAAATGTTTTTAAGACCTTAATCGAGTTAGCTAGAGAGACAGGGTTATCAGCGATAGTGGCAACTCATAATTTAGAACTGGCTGCTCGAATGGATA
>JAQBUS010000126.1 GCA_027623875.1 Pseudomonadota bacterium | reverse complement strand
AATGTGAAGTGATATTCGATGCCATGAGGTATTTTCATTTCTAATATATCTACAGAGTCTAATGTTTTAATTGGGGATTTAGCCTGACATATTGAAGACCTGAAAGTGGTAAAATCATGAGTTCCGACTAGGTATGAAGCAGCTTCTTTAACTAAGGTTATATTTAGTTCGCGTTTGATCTGCCAGACAAGCTCTTTCTCGAGAGTTACGGGAGCTCTTCTATAGATTAGCCTAAAAACATACTCCCGATTTATTGCATTAAATCGTGAATTCCAATTTTCATCGACCTGAACTGTCTTAAGAACAGCAATGGGGAGAGGTTTTAAATGAAAGTTTATGGCGTCAGATAACTTTTCAGGCTCCCAGTATTTATCGGTGTCTAAATGGGCAATCTGACCCGTAGCATGGACGCCGGCATCGGTCCTTCCTGCCCCTGAAATGGTGACACAAGTAGCGTCTATTTTTCTTAATGCTTTTATAAGCTGGCCTTGAATTGTGGGTAATTCTTTTTGTTTTTGCCAGCCATAAAATTTAAATCCATTATATTCAATTTTTAAAGCATATCTGGGCATGGAGACTTTAACTTCTATTATTTGCGGATCAATATTATAAATCTGTTAGGTTCTTAAGAATAATAAATAACTTTAGTTTAAATTTATTTATTAAGAAAGTTAAGTACTACTGATGAATAGATTTTAGGAACACCAAAATTACTTTTAACCTAATTGACAAGTTTGCTAACCTAGCTTACCAGATTTATCATGTATAACATAGTTTTAATAATTAAAATTATATTCCTGGCAGTCTAGTTAACAAGGCGTCAGGTTAAGCTAAATGTCGAGTTGAAGACGTTTGTGATATTACATAACTCCAAGAAAATTATTAAATAAATCTAGGATATTCGCATGTGCGCAGAAAAAAAAGATGAGCCGCTAGATTATAAAAGCTCGCTAAATTTGCCGAAAACTGATTTTCCAATGAGAGCAGGTTTACCGGTTAGAGAGCCATTTTGGCTTGATCGATGGAAAAAAATTGATGTTTATAACACCCTACGGACAAAGGTTGGAAGAGAAAGTTTTACCCTTCACGACGGGCCTCCCTATGCGAACGGCAACTTACATATAGGTCATGCTTTAAATAAGATTTTAAAAGATCTGGTTGTTCGCTCCCAACAAATGATGGGTTATGACGCGCGTTATATCCCTGGATGGGATTGCCATGGATTACCCATTGAGTGGAAAATCGAAGAACAGTACCGAAATAAGGGTCGAAATAAAGATGATGTAAACATAATTGATTTCCGGCAGGAATGTCGAAAATTTGCAGATGGTTGGGTTAAAGTTCAACGAGAGGAATTTAAAAGGTTAGGTGTGATCGGGAATTGGGAAAAGCCCTATCTGACAATGAATTTTCATGCTGAAAGAGTAATTGCTGAAGAGTTTCAGAAATTCCTTATGAATGGTACACTTTACCAAGGATCTAAGCCGGTTATGTGGTCTCCCGTCGAAAAGACAGCCCTAGCCGAGGCAGAAATCGAGTATCATGATCATAAGAGTCATACAATTTGGGTCCCGTTTCAATTTAAGGAAGCTCCAGAGCACATCAGGGAGGCCAGAGTCGTTATATGGACCACTACGCCTTGGACTATTCCTTCAAACAAAGCCATCGCATATAATCAGAAAATCTCATACGGCATGTACGAAGTTTTTGAAACCATGGAAGAGAGTTGGACCGCTACGGGAGATTTATATATCCTGGCTGATGAATTAGCAGAAAGTGTTCTAATTCAGGCCCGTGTAACAAAATTCAGTCGAGTATTGAATGTAACGTCTAAAGATCTTGAATCCTCAATATGTTTGCACCCGTTTGGTGTTTTAGATAATTTTTGGAATTATGAAGTGCCTTTAATAGAAGGTGATCACGTTACATCTGAAGCTGGAACCGGTTTTGTTCATACAGCTCCTAGCCATGGAGCCGACGATTTTGATTGTTTTGTTAAACGAAATTGGCTTGACAGATTAACGTATAATGTAGGGGAGGAATCAGAATTCCTTTCTCATGTACCATTATTTTCTGGCCTCAGGGTTTTCGATAAAAAAGGTCGTGAAGATAAAGCTAACTCAGCGGTAATAGAAAAATTGATTGAGGTTAATGGTTTAATAGCTAGGGGCCGGATTACTCACAGTTATCCGCATTCTTGGCGATCCAAAGCACCCATTATTTTTCGTAATACGCCGCAATGGTTTGTAGCGATAGATCGTGATGTAGGAGATGGTCAGGATAAATTTGGGACAACTATTCGAGAGCGGGCACTCCAATCAATCGATAAGTTAGTAACCTGGACACCCGTTACCGGAAGAAACAGACTTTATTCCATGATAGCTGCTAGACCAGATTGGGTTCTCTCAAGGCAAAGAGCTTGGGGTGTTCCTTTAACTTGTTTTATCAAAAAGGGTTTGTTTTCTACAGATCCAGACTTTTTGTTACGTAATGAGGAGGTTAATAAAAGAATTCTTGCCGCCTTTGAAGAAAGTGGAGCGGATTCATGGTACGCGCCCGGATCAAAAGAGGTATTTTTATCGGGAATTGTTGATCCAGATGAATATGAACAGATTTTTGATATTTTGGATGTTTGGTTTGACTCCGGATCGACACATGCATTTGTTCTTCGAGATCGAGATGATGGGAGTGCAGACGGTTTGGCGGATTTATATCTAGAGGGCACTGACCAGCATCGCGGGTGGTTTCATTCGTCAATGTTACAAAGCTGCGGAACTAAGGGCCATGCACCCTATCGAGGGGTGTTAACCCATGGCTTTACCTTAGATGAAAAGGGTATAAAAATGTCCAAGTCCTTAGGGAACACGACGTCCCCTGAGCAGGTAATAAAACAGTATGGTGCCGATATTCTACGCCTTTGGGTGGCTCAGGCAGACTACTCGACAGATTTAAGAATTGGTCCAGAAATACTCAAAGGCGTTGCAGATAGTTATCGTCGATTACGTAATACGATGAGATTTCTATTGGGAGCCCTTAGTGAAAATACTAATAAAGACCGTGTTGATGTTCAGGATATGCCCGAATTGGAAAGGTGGGTTCTGCATCGGCTGTCCGAATTAGATTCACTTGTTAGGGGAGCGTACAAGAGGTATGATTTTCAGCGTGTTTATCAAGAGATCTTTACTTTCGCGACGTTAGATCTCTCTTCATTTTATTTTGATATCAGAAAAGATTCTTTATATTGTGACTCTGATACCTCTAGGCGTAGGGCCGCTAGGATGGTTTTGGATATACTCTTTCATAGATTGACTAGTTGGTTGGCTCCAATATTGGTATTTACGATGGAAGAAGTTTGGCTCGAGCGTTATAGCAGTGATGATAGCTCTATTCACTTAAATGATTTCCCAGAGACGCCAACTACATGGCTAAATGATGATTTGGCAGTAAAGTGGTCCATCATTAGGTCAGCAAGGCGGGTAGTCACAGGCGCTTTAGAGCTTAAGCGTCAAGATAAAACCATTGGAGCATCTTTAGAGGCTGCTCCCATAGTGTTCGTGACTGATCAAGTTAAAGATATTTTGAACTCGGTCCCTTTCGCAGATATATGTATTACATCTGAGGTCTTACTAAGTACCGATGTAGCACCGGAGGAAGCATTTAGGTTGGATGATGTTAAGGATATAGCAGTTATTTTTCATGAGGCTAAAGGAAAAAAATGCCAACGCTGTTGGAAAATTTCATTGGATGTTGGTAGTCATAATACGCCCAATGTCTGTGCTAGGTGTGATGTGGCATTTGTTGAAAATTAAATATTAATTTAAATATTTTTTATTTTTTGTGGAATTAGTTGCTGCAGTATGCCAGCAAAGAGAAGGTAAATAGACGTTAAAACTAAACCCCAATGGGCCCAACTATTTGGATCAAAATCTACCCATGCAGCCCAACCCGCAAAAAAGGTCCATATAAGAGCTGTTGGCAATGTTACGGTCCTCCATCTCCGGGTTCTAACAGGGTGTACAAATTTTAAAGGAAGAAACATTGCGATGGCTAATGCCGAGACAATCCCTAGAATTACCCAGAAATTTGGTTGAACGGCAAATATTACTAATGCCACCATGTTCCAACACCCCGGAAACCCTAAGAACGAATTGTCTTTGGTTTTCATGCGCTTATCTGAAAAATATAATGCACTTGCAAAAGTAATGATTATTATTACAAACCAACCTGTCCAACCTTCAAACAACCCTGATTTAAATAATGCGAAAGCTGGAATGAAAACATATGTTAGATAGTCAATTATTAGGTCAAGAAGGACCCCGTCAAAATTACTAGCGTGAGTTTTTACATCATACCTGCGAGCTAGTGGCCCATCAATACCATCAACCGCAAAGGCTACGACTAACCAGAGAAACATCCAAGACCATTTTCCATCTACTGCCTCTAATATGGCTAGCATAGCGAAAACCGCACCGGAAGCAGTTAACATATGGACTGAAAGGGCTTTTGCTTGATGTAACACATCTTGTTCTTTAACAAAAAGTTACTGCTTTGCAAAACAAAATGTTAGTCAGTTTAGAAATATTAAGTTAACGATTCAAAATTTTATTGAGGTTTTAACGGATGAGTTCGATTGTAAACTTCCATTAATTGCACAGTGTCAACAGCAGTGTAAGCCTGTGTGGTTGAAAGTGAGCTGTGCCCAAGTAACTCCTGAATTACTCTTAAATCCCCCCCTGCCTCAAGAAGGTGAGTAGCAAAAGAATGCCGCATTGCATGCGGTGTAGCCGTTTCTGGTAGGCCCATCTGCTGCCTAGCCTGTTCCATAGCTCTTGTTATGATTCTAGGATTAAGAATTCCTCCTCTTAACCCTCTAAAAAGAAAATCTTCTCGACTGAGTTTTAAAGGAAGAAGCTTCAAATAGATGTTTACACTTTCTCTAGCTGGAGAAATCACCGGAATTAGGCGTTCCTTTTGGCCTTTTCCGATAACTCTGATAATTTCAGGAAGCGGCGTGTCCCTTACTTTTAACGATAATGCCTCTGATATACGTAATCCACACCCGTATAAAAGAGTTAAAATAGCAATATCA
>JAQBUS010000125.1 GCA_027623875.1 Pseudomonadota bacterium | reverse complement strand
AAAGCCAGCAGACCAAACATTACGGATATTAGTAAGCTGAATTCCCAATAAGGCAAACGCCTGTATTCCATTTTCTTTTTCCAAAATCATTTTATCAGAACTAAGCTAAGTACGTTGAATTTCAATACAGGCTTATAGACACACAGTTAATTTTTATATATTTTTTTAAAACAATCCTAAATGAAAAAAAGGTCCGCATATAGCGAACCCTTTTTGTTATAAATCTGACTTCCCAGATTAACGTTTCGAAAATTGGAAACTCTTACGAGCTTTCGCTTTACCATATTTCTTACGTTCAACAACTCGACTATCTCTAGTAAGAAAACCTGCTGCCTTAAGTGCCCCTCTCATTGCTGGGTCATATAATTGAAGAGCCTTAGAAATACCATGCTTTACCGCACCAGCTTGACCGGAAAGTCCACCACCCTTAACTGTGGCGTTGACATCAAATTGTCCGTCCACTCCCGCAACCGTAAAGGGTTGCCTTAGGATCATCTGTAAAACTGGGCGTGCAAAATAAGCCAACATTTCTTTTCCGTTAACAACAACTTTACCAGTTCCAGGCTTAATCCAAACTCTCGCGACAGCGTCCTTACGTTTTCCGGTAGCATATGAACGTCCCAGATTATCTCTAACCGCGACTCTCTCAATTGAAACCACAGCAGGTTCTGCCTCAGCAGAAATAACTTCGTCTAGATTATTCAATGATATATTTTCATCAGACATAACTACTCGCTCCGTGTGTTTTTAGTGTTTTTAGATGCAACATCCAGTATTTCAGGAGACTGAGCCTCATGAGGATGATCGGAACCGCTATAAACCCGAAGGTTTGTCATATGTTGTTTTGAAAGTGGACCGCCTGGCAACATACGTTTTACGGCCTGCACAACAACTCGTTCTGGATGAGCACCCTCTAAGATTTGTTGATTTGTACGCGATTTAATTCCTCCAGGATGCCCTGTGTGCCAATAGTTTGGCTTTTGACGTTTATTTCCGGTCAATTGAATTTTTTCAGCGTTAACTATAATGACATTATCTCCCATATCCATATGGGGAGTAAAGGATGCCTGGTGCTTACCACGTAAGCGAGCAGCCACTACAGAAGCAAGACGACCTAGGACCAATCCTTCAGCATCTATAATTATCCAATTTTTCACTATATCCGCTGGTTTCGCGGTGAAGGTTTTCATGTTGTTACCTCACGTTCGGTTTGCTAAAATTTATTAACTATTTCAATAACTGCTTTTAGCGCTTTTATTCCTCTCGTCAAGCACTTAATTGTACAATTATGTCATATAAATCAATATGTTAAGATATAGGTATTATAATACCCATCTTTAAGTTATGGCTTAAGGGCGGGCATATGTCATTGAAAATCGGGCCGCACTAAGTTCCTCAGAGCCTTCTGAAAAAATACGACCGTCTATTATAACTAGCCGGCGCCCCAGTTTAAGTATTTTAGCTCGACACATTAGAAGCCCACTATCCGGGCGCCTCATAAAATCTATTGAACAGTTAGTTGTCACCGCCTGAGCGACTGGTCCCAAAACAGACAGCACTGCTATGTATGCTGTCAAGTCTGCGAGTGCGAACATCCATGGACCAGAAACAGTATTTCCAGGCCTCAAATGCTTTTCTGTGGCATTAAACAAAACTAACGCACCTTCTCCAGAACCCGAAATAGATACAATTTCAAACTCTTGAGCCATCTGAGGAAACTCTGTATCCAAAAAAATTTGCAACTCAGAAATATTCATTTTTAAATCCACACTTTCCTCCAATCTATTTTTAGGTTTATTATCGCCTCAACATGGAGGCAGCCAAATGAAAGATTCTCAATCAGGTCCTATTCTTTTAACCGAACGTCAAGGCAGCATAGCAAGGTTGATCATGAATAGCCCAGCTAACCTTAATGCCTTAAGTAATACAATGCTAAAGGCACTGCAGGGAAGTCTTGATGAAATAGCACAAAACAAAGCTATTAAAGTAGTTGTCTTATCTGGCCTTGGAAAAGCCTTTTGCGCGGGTCATAACCTCAAAGAAATGATGGAAACCAAAAATAATACCGATGGCGGGAAGGCTGGTTTAAAAGATTTATTTGATACATGCAAACAATTGATGCTTACAATTAGAGATATGCCTCAACCAGTGATAGCTCAGGTGCATGGCTTAGCAGCAGCCGCTGGATGTCAACTAGTTGCATCATGTGACTTAGCCACTGCATCGGAGAATGCAGTATTTGGAGTTAATGGCGTTAACATCGGACTTTTCTGCTCAACCCCAATGGTCGCACTAACTAGAAACATACCTAGAAAACAGGCTTTTGAAATGCTTACCACGGGTGACTTTATCAGCGCCACAAAGGCACTGGAACTCGGACTCATTAACCGAGTTTCTTCTGAAGGGAAACTCGGTTCGGAAACTCTAGAGTTTGCAGAAAAAATAGCTGCAAAGCTTAGTGCAGCTGTAAGAATAGGAAAAAAAGCTTTTTATAAGCAACTGGAAATGCCAATATCTGAAGCCTACGAGTACACAGGAAAAGTGATGGTCGAGAACATGGCACTTCAAGATACGCAAGAGGGAATTAGTGCTTTTTTGGAAAAGAGACCCCCAAAATGGGAACGCTGAACATACTTGAAAGTTCGTAGGTTTTAAAAAATTTTATGGACAAGTGTTTAATTCCTGCTTACTGCATAAGTAACTATTTATTACACTCCACCTAGACAATAAAAGCGTATATTAATAAAAAAATTGAAGGGATATTTAGATGGCTGGCTCACTTAATAAGGTAATGCTTATTGGAAACTTAGGAGCTGACCCTGAGGTTAGAACTTTCCAAAATGGCAATAAAGTATGTAATCTTCGCGTAGCAACTTCTGACAGCTGGAAAGACAAGAATACCGGTGAAAGAAGAGAGAAGACTGAGTGGCATACTGTGGCAGTATTCTCTGAGGGCCTTGTTCGCGTATGTGAGCAATATTTGAAAAAAGGATCAAAAGTTTTCTTAGAAGGCAGTCTTCAAACAAGAAAGTGGCAAGATCAGTCTGGAGCAGATCGATACTCGACGGAAGTAGTCTTGCAAGGTTTCGGAGGCACCCTTACAATGCTCGACGGCAGGAGTTCCTCAAATGAAGAGTCTTCAGGTTCATCAAATTCGGGCCCCTACAGCTCTAACGATATCGGTAGCAGTAAACCAACAGACAATAGTTATGCCGAAACATCTAATGATATTGATGACGAAATTCCATTTTAAGATTCGTTAATTTAAAATTTAAACAAAAACGCTTACTTACTTATCGACCGCTAAGCGAGCCATTTATAACATCACTCAGAACATCCTGCGGTACGTCCTCAGTTATTACAGCGTGACCTATACCATTTGCTAAGATAAATCGTAATTTTCCATTTATTACTTTCTTATCTTGAGCCATTAGAGCTATTAGCTGTTTGGTAGAAGGTAAGTCACCATCTATCTCGGATATATCTGTTTTAATGCCAAGCGATTTCAAATGTGCTCTTACTCTGCTCGGGTCTTCTTGAGAGCACATTCCTAGGCGAGAAGACAACTCAAACGCCAAGACACAGCCCATTGCCACCCCTTCACCGTGGAGTAACCTATCGGAGTACCCAGTGGCAGACTCTAAAGCATGGCAGAAAGTATGCCCCAGGTTCAACAAAGCCCTGTCACCATTCTCGCGTTCATCACGAGAAACTATTTCAGCTTTCATTTCGCAACACTTTTGTACCGCCTTAATACGAACAGATAAGTTCCCATTAATCAAAGCAAAAGCATTTTGCTCCAACCACTCAAAAAACGTTGCATCTCCAAGTAGGCCATACTTAACGACTTCGCCATAGCCTGCCAAAATTTCTCTTTGATTTAGTGTCTCCAGAGCGCCCACATCTGCCAGCACGAGCTCCGGATGATAGAAAGAGCCAATTAAATTTTTTCCGGATTTGGCATTGATACCCGTTTTTCCGCCAACAGAGCTATCAACCTGGGCCAATAAAGATGTCGGAACCTGAACATAACGCACCCCACGCTTAAGGATTGAAGCGGAAAATCCAACCAAGTCTCCTATAACACCTCCCCCTAGAGCAACGATAAGGTCATTGCGTTCGATTTTTTGCTTGAGAAGCCAATCAAGAATTATCTCTAATGTTGCCCAGTTCTTTGAGAGCTCTCCAGGAGAGATGCTAAAAGTTGAGACATCAACTCCAGATTTTGTCAGAGATTCAACAACAGTTCCTAGATGATGTTTTTCGACTGTTTTATCTGTAATGACAACGACCCTTGGCCTAACCAATAATGGAGCAAGAAATTTTTCAATATTTGGTAGTAAATCATCGGATATCTTGATGTCATAAGACTTATCCTTAAGCCTTACCTTAACTTCATTAATCATTTTTCCTCCGCTCAAGAAATCCTTTAAAGATTAAACGTTCTAACACAAGTTCGGCAGCCTCAATAACTGATATTTTGAACTTAATTTCGATAGAGATATCCGCTTGTTTATAAACCTGTTCGCGCTCGTCATGCAAACCTTTCAAAGTAGAAAAAGGGTCTTCAGTCATTATAAGCGGACGACTTTTCTTGTTTTTCACCCTCTCCCAAAGAACTCCAATATCCGCATTTAACCACACAGAAACACCAAAACTAAGGATCATTTTTCGATTTATCTGGCCTATAAATGCTCCTCCACCTGTAGCCATAACCTTAGATTCACCTAAAATAATCCGACGTAGAACCTCTGTCTCTCGTTTTCTAAAAAAAGCTTCTCCATCACGAGAAAATATTTCTGGGATGGACATATTTGCTGCTTTTTCAATTTCTGCATCCGAATCAATAAACTCAACCTGAAGCATATGGGCAAGTTCTCTTCCAACAGCGGTTTTTCCTGAGCCCATCATGCCGACTAAAATTATAGGCTTTGTTAGCTTCATTTCTTTATCTTTCCTAAACCAAGCCCAAAACAATATAATTAATAAATAGCATTATGTAAAATGAAACCATATAGTTATATGAAACAATGAAACAACTAAAAGATTAATCTAGGTTTAACTATTAATGTTTAGAATTTTAAAATTTAT
>JAQBUS010000124.1 GCA_027623875.1 Pseudomonadota bacterium | reverse complement strand
AAGTCGTAAAGCTCAGAAAGCTGTTGTTGAACAAAGAAACTTAAATCCTGTGCTTGACTCTTGTGGTTAAAAACAGGACATTTTAAATGGTTTATCGCATAGACATTTTAATTGGTGAATAACATCAGTGTTTTAAGTCCAAAAACCAAGTTAATGTCTTGCACAATCGTATCCCATAGGATACATTTTAATTATGTACTCAATATATACCACTGAAGTCTTTGATGAATGGTTTACCAAGTTAAAAGACCAACAGGCAAAAAGACGCATACAAGTCCGGATTGATCGGGTTGAAGATGGAAACTTTGGCGATACTGAACCAGTCGGTGAAGGTGTCTCTGAATTACGTTTTTTCTTTGGACCTGGCTATAGGATTTATTACTGCAAGCAAGGGCAAAGGGTTGTTATTCTCTTAGCAGGTGGAGACAAGTCTACGCAAAGTAAAGATATAAAACTTGCGTTGCAATTAGCACAAGATTTAGAGGAGGAGCTGTAAATGGCTATCAAACTTCGCAAATGGGACAGTGCTGAGCATCTTAAAACAGAAGAAGATATGCAGGCTTATCTACAAGCGTGTATCGAAGAATCTAATGGTGATGCAGCATTCATTGCTAAAGCTTTAGGTAACATCGCTAAAGCTAAAGGAATGGCTCAATTATCAAGAGATACAGGTTTAGGCCGAGAGAGTCTCTACAAAGCGCTTTCTGGTGATGTAAACCCTAGCTTTGATACTGTTATTAAAGTCGTAAAAGCACTGAATTTACGCTTAGCAATTTAAAAAAAGTTAGTAAAAATGGGAGCTTAAAGCTCCCATTTTTGTGAATTTCGTATAACAGCCATTATGTTAATTTTAGAAAATATTGATAATTAGAAAAGAAAAACGCAGATTGAATAGCTATCAATTTGAAAAACAGGGGAAATGATAATGAATCAATTAATTAAAGCAACTTACAGAAAAGACTTATCTCAAATGCAAAAAATCCTTGATAAGGGATATGATATTAATACAACAGATTCAGATGGTAGAACTGCATTAATACATGCTGTATTAGATTCTGACCCTGATATAGAGGTAATTAAATTTCTAATTCAAAATGGAAGTCACATTAATACTCAAGATCCAATTCAAAAGTGGAGTGCTCTACATTTTGCAGCAAGAGATAATAAAAAAGATATTGTATCCACACTGTTAAACTATAATCCAGATGTAGATATAGTGGATATATTTGGTAATACACCACTATGGCGTGCTGTAATGTCATTTAAAGATGACCCTACAATCATATCTGAGCTACTTCAATCAGGTGCGGATCCCTCAAAGGTAAATACAAGTGGTGTATCTCCATGGACACTAGCAGAAACAATTGGAAATCCCCAATTATTGAGTCTTTTGAATGACAAACAATTAAAATAGATTTTTTAATCCACCCATTTAACATAATAGAGCTTATACGAAATGCTTTTTAAAATATCATTGTTTTTCATATAGTTAAAAATTTTTTATCCCCATAAAAAACAACAAAAAACCGACTTGGAAACAAGTCGGCTTTTTTATGAGCAGTTTTGATAGTTCTTGCCAATAAATCTGACTAAAAATTACGCTTTTCAGCTTGAGTGATACAATTTTGTGATACATTATTGTATATACAAATTTGAATGTTTTTTATGGAACAGTATTTCGAATGGGATGAGGCAAAGAATCGAAAGAATCAGAAAAAGCACGATGTCTCTTTCGAAACAGCAAGCCTTGTTTTTGATGATCCATTAAGGATCTCAATCCAAGACAGACATACCGATGGTGAAGAACGTTGGCAAACCATTGGAAAAGTAAAAGGCGTACTAATGCTCTTAGTAGCTCACACCATCTTTGATGAAGATGACTGTGAAATCATACGAATCATTAGTGCAAGACAAGTCACCAAAGCGGAGCGAGATAGATATGAGCATGGTTAGATACTCACGCAAAGAACTGAATGAAAAATTCAGCGACAAGCAAGATGCTGAAATTCAACGCTTGCTTGCTAAGGGAACGGTTCCTGACGATCAGCTAGATCTCTCAGATATGCCTGAAATTACCGACTGGAGCAATGCTGTACGCCATAATCAATTATATCGCCCAGTGAAGCAACAAACTTCCATTCGTTTAGATGCTGATGTACTTGCATGGTTTAAAGCTCAAGGCAAAGGCTATCAAACACGAATGAATGAAATTTTGCGGGATGCTATGCTCAAAGAATTAAAAAATCATCAGTAAAAATGGGAGCTTAAGCTCCCATTTTTGACTTCGCATAAGGTGTATTATGTTAATTTTAGATTTACTAAAACTATTTTTTGAGAACTAGGCTGTTATGGGAACTGTAAAGCTCAAATCTTCTGATGAAGTTTTTCAATTAAAAATTAGTCTGCTAGGTAGTGATCCTGAAATCTGGAGAACTATTCAAATTTCATCGGCAGCTACTTTATCTAGGCTCCATAAGGCAATTCAATCTGCTTTTGATTGGGAAGATAGCCATTTACATGAATTCACGACTATTAAGCATGAAAAGATCAATAAAAGACAAAAATTGAAAGAAGTTCTACGTGTAGGTAAAAAAATTATATATACATATGATTTTGGCGATTGTTGGGAACATTTGATTACTGTAGAAAGCAGACAATCTCCTGATTTAAATAAAAAATATCCATGTTGTATAGATGGTCAAAATCATGCTCCATTTGAAGATATTGGAGGAATTTTTGGATATCTTGATATTTTAGATGCATTACAAGACCCCAAACATCCAAGATATGACGATTACATGCAAATTATCGAGGATGAAATAGGAGAGATAGAGTTTGATCCGACCTACTTTAATTCACATGATATTAAGTTTTAAACCTGATTTAACATAAGGGCTGTTATACGAAACTGCAACTAAATATAGTTGCAATTATTATTTAAAAGTAACTATACTTAGTTGCAATAGCAGTAGGGCTGAAGTATGGGTAAAACGGAAAAGTTACTGGAAAAATTTGGAAATTCAAAAAATACATTTCCGTATAAAGATTTAGTCGTTTTACTGAATCAGCTCGGCTATGAAAAATTTGAAATGGCAGGCTCTCGTGTCCGTTTTTTTAATACGAAAACTGAACACATGATTTTACTGCACAGGCCACACCCTGAAAATGAAATCAAAGGTGGGGCTTTGAAATCTGTAAAACAGGCACTCAAGCAGGAGGGATTTTTATGAGCTATTTAAAATACAAAGGTTATCTAGGTACAATTGAACCTGATCTTGAAACAGGTGAGTTATTTGGAAAGCTTGCATTTATCCGTGATCTCATCACTTATGAAGCAGAAACATTAAAAACTCTTGAACAAGCTTTTCAGGAATCTGTCGATGGATATTTAGAGTCTTGTGCTGAATTAGGTAAAAAACCCGATCAGCCATTCAAAGGTACATTTAATGTCCGTATTAGTCCTGAGTTACACCGTAAAGCTGTTTTAGCATCAAGTGATAATTCTCTTAATGCTTTTGTAAGCGATGCGATTCAAGAGAAATTAATGCGTTTAGGTGCTTAATTTATTGAAGCCTAGATTGACATCTAAAAATTGAAAAAAATTAGTAAAAAAGGGAGCTTACAGCTCCCTTTTTTGATTTCGCATAAGGTGTATTATGTTAATTTTAGAAAAACTAATTTTTTAGCAAAAACAAAATCTAATCTTCTAAAAAAGCTCTACGATTTATTCTGTTCTTAACCCTAATCGTTTTTTCCATTCTTCTATAGGGATATAATATTGATCTAACTCTTCTTCCTTGAGATCACTTACTCTTCGCATGTATAAAGTCGGCCAGTGATCCTCTTCAGGGATATAAGCAAACTCTATATTAAATTTTCCTTCTTCTGTTAGGGTGATCTTATAGTTCGTCCATTTTTCTATAAATAGCTCCAATGATCTCAACTCTTTTATCAGCCCACAAATATTTTCTTCAATTTCATATGCGCGTTCACCAAATGGAAAAGAATCAATATTTCCATTCTTCAAACGCCATTCAGCCCCACCAGAATAGTGTTCAGGGTATATATCACCAATAAAATATATTTCTATCGCCTCATTTGGCATTATTGACCATAGAAGTTCGCCAATTTTTTGATAAATTTCCTGTTCGTTCATTTTCAACATTCAAAAATTATTACCATTCAATTAAATGATCTTTTTTATAGTATTAAAAGCCTTATATTTAACATAATGGTGGTTATGCGAAACAGAGAGCTACCAGCTCTCGTTTTTTGTTATGGAAACTGCTAAAATTCAAATACGCCATTGACGTATAAAGAGTCCATGTTATTTATTGAAACCAGCATCTTTACCAAGCAAATTAAAGACCTTGTATCTGATGAGGAATATCGTCAACTTCAGCAAGATCTTTTGGTACAGCCTGATAGAGGTGACCTAATCAAGAATGGCGGTGGTATTCGCAAAGTACGTTGTGCTCAAGGTAACAAAGGGAAAAGTGGTGGGATACGGGTGATTTATTATTGGGTCACCGAGGATGATCAGATCTTTTTCTTAGTGGCTTATCCAAAATCAGTAAAAGATAATTTAACAGATAAGGAAACCGCCATTCTGCGCCAACTCGTGAAGGAGCAATTTCATGGATAACAACTTATTTGATGACTTGGTTGCTTCAATCAAAGAAGCTGGAGCTATCAAACGTAAAGAAGTTAAAGCAAGCCGAGTTACAGAACTCGAATTGCCTGATATTAAAGAAGTACGTGAAAAAACTGGCTTGAGCCAAAATGAATTTGCTGCACGTCTACATATTAGCCCCCGTACCCTGCAAAATTGGGAACAGGGACGACGCTATCCAACTGGACCAGCAGCTACATTGATTCGAATTTTAGATGCTCACCCAAGCCTTATTTGAAAAAATTACTTAAAAAATGGGAGCTTAAGGCTCCCATTTTTATTTCGTATAAGGTGTATTATGTTAATTTTAGAAAATCTTAAATTAATCTAAGATTCTAGCAAACTTTCAAGCTTGTCAAAATAAATCCTAATTTGTTTAAAATCTGTTTCATCAATATCTTTAGCATGAGCATCAACTCT
>JAQBUS010000123.1 GCA_027623875.1 Pseudomonadota bacterium | reverse complement strand
AGGAAATCGTAAACTTCATCTTAAAAACCTTTAAATTTCAATTAGAATATCGATCGAGAAATTACGTGAATTTTTTAATTAAGCTTGAGTTATTTTTACATAAATTTTGCACTCATGGATAAATTATCTGCTCAAGCCCGCCGAAAGCCTAGGTTGATCCAAGCAGGAAAAACCATAATGTCTTAACCACCTCAAATCAGAATCAAAAAAAGCTCTTAAATCCGGAATTCCATATTTAAGCATCGCTATTCTATCAATGCCCATACCAAATGCAAAACCCTGCCATTTATTTGGATTTATACCACTAGCTTCCAGAACTTTTGGGTGTACCATACCAGAACCTAATATTTCGAGCCAGTCGTCACCCTCGCCTATCCGAAGTTGCCCATTTGCCCAAGAACACCTGATATCAACTTCAGCAGACGGTTCAGTAAATGGAAAATGCGATGCTCGAAACCTTAATTCAACGTCGTTTACTTCAAAAAAAGCTTTTACAAACTCCTCTAAAACCCATTTTAAGTTTGCCATGCTAACATCCTTGCCCAAAGCTAAACCCTCAACCTGATGAAACATTGGTGTATGAGTTTGATCATAATCAGCTCGATAAACACGACCAGGACAGATAATCCTAATAGGTGCACCTAAACTCTGCATAGATCTAATTTGTACTGGACTAGTATGGGTACGCAATACGTTGGGCGCACCGTTAGCACTTTTGCTATTGGCCATATAAAACGTATCCATCTCTCCTCTTGCCGGGTGATGGCTTGGGATATTTAATGCATCAAAATTATACCAATCACTCTCTATCTGTGGTCCTTCGGCGACAGAAAATCCCATATCAGAAAAAATCTCAGTGACCTCATCAATAACCTGGGAAACAGGATGGATACTACCCGTTGCTCTTATTCTCGCAGGAATGGTTACATCCAGCCACTCAGTTCGAAGGCGCTCGTCAAGAGCCAGATCATCGAGCCCAGCACGTTTAGCTAAGAGTGCTAAGTTAACTTCGTCCTTGATTGAGTTAAGCAAAGGGCCAAATATCATACGATCTTCTGAGCTCATCGAACCCAGTTCTCGCATTTTTAAACTAATTTCTCCCTTTTTTCCTAAAAATTCTACACGGAGATTCTCTAAGCCTTCCTGATTTACCGCCTCAAGAATACGCTTTAAAACAACAGCTTTCAGTTCAACTAAACCATCCATGTCCATCCCAGCCTATATTAAACAAGTATAACCCTGCTATATTACCCTTGAAAAATAATATTTACAGCTCCATTTCGAAGCTAGTCAAATAAATACTCAAGCATAAAAAAGTAAAATCACAAAATAGGACCGCTAACTTTCGTCATACGGCAGCTCAATTTCATAAATATACTTAGCCTAGACTAATGCTGCTCTAGCTTTTTCAACCACTGCAGCAAATGCATCCGGCTCATGAACCGCCAAATCTGCTAGAACCTTACGATCAACATCAATTCCAGCTATAGATAAGCCATTAATAAATTTAGAATAAGTCAAATTCTCGTCGATTGACCTACAACCCGCATTAATCCGCTGTATCCACAAGGCTCGAAAATTTCTCTTTCTAACTTTTCGATCTCTTGTTGCGTACTGATTTGCTTTATCAACAGCTTGGGTAGCCACTTTAAAAACATTTTTTCTTCGCCCATAGTAACCTTTAGCAGCATCAATTATCTTTTTATGGCGAGCATGCGTTACTTTACCAGATTTTACTCTTGACATATTTGTTCTCCTCTATCGCGCGTATGGCATATATTTTTTTACGATCTTTTCATCTGCTGGACAGAGAATAGTCGTACCGCGCGCATTGCGGATGAACTTGGTACTACGCTTAATCATTCCATGACGTTTTCCAGCTTGGCCGGCTTTAACTCTTCCTGAAGCCGTCATACTGAAGCGCTTTTTAGCGCCACCTTTAGTTTTCATCTTAGGCATTTCCATCTCCTACGTTATGAGTGGTTAAAACGCTACTCGGCATGCCAATTTTGGCCGGAAGCGTCTGTAAGAAGTGCTTTCTAAGGAAGAAGATCAACCTTTGCAAGTATCCGGAACTATTATTTACAAATATTTACAAAAAAATAATAAAATATTTAAACATTCTGTGATTTAATTAGGTTCACTTGAAAAAATCAAACGCTCGTCGCATGGTGCAACACGCAATATGTTAGTTGAACCAGGTATGTTAAATGGAACTCCTGCTGTTACTACAATGTAATCTTTTTGTGAAGCAAATTTGTACTTAATGGCTGCACGTGAGGCATTAATAACCGCCATCTTAAACCTTTCCAACTCATCTGTTAAAACGGAGTGGGTTCCCCAAGTTAAGCAAAGACGGCGAGCCGTAGAAACTAACGCAGTCATAGCTATTATAGGAACATGGGGTCGTTCTCTTGAAATTAATAAAGCAGTAGTACCTGACTGGCTAAAACAACATATCGCCTTAACTGAGGTGGTTTCTGCTATCTCTCGAGCTGCAGAAACGATTGCATCAGCAACACTCTGTTTGTTTCCGATCCGTTGAGCCGCCAAAATTTTTCTGTGGTTGGAATCATTTTCCACCTCAATGGCAATATCGTTCATTGTTTGAACCGATTCTACAGGGAAATCACCCGCGGCCGACTCTGCCGAAAGCATTATCGCGTCAGCACCTTCATAAATAGCAGTAGCTACGTCTGATACTTCTGCTCGCGTTGGTATTGGACTCTTTATCATAGATTCCAACATTTGCGTTGCAACTATAACTGGCTTAGCAAACTCTCTACACTTCCTAATTAGTTTCTTTTGAATAGGTGGTATCTTATGGACCGGCATTTCTACCCCAAGATCGCCCCTTGCGATCATAATACCATCCGATACTTCTAGAATAGAATCAAATCTTTCTACAGCTGCAGGCTTCTCAATTTTTGACATAATAGCGGCACGGTTTTTCACTAAGACACGAGCCTCTTGGACATCTTCAGGTCTCTGAACGAAGCTTAGTGCCAACCAATCAACACCAAGATTACATATAAATTCGAGATCATTTTTATCTTTTTCAGAAAGTGCCTTAACAGGCAAAACAACATCAGGCAAATTCACACCTTTATTATTAGAAATCACTCCTCCGACCAAGATTAGACACTCCACAAAATCCAAGCCACAACGCAACACCTCTAATCTGATCTTTCCATCATTAATTAAAATCGTAGATCCTACATCTAGAACTTGGAATATTTCTTTATGAGGGAATTGGACCCTATCTTTATCTCCAAGATCCTGCAGGAGATCCAATCGAAAGTTGGCTCCGATTTCGAGTGTCTCCTCCAAATTCTGAAAAGCGCCTACTCTCAGCTTTGGCCCTTGTAAATCCGCCAAAATGGCAATTGGCCTTTGTAATTCTTTTTCAACTTTCCTAATCATCTGGTGTCTAGATTTTATTTGATCTTGTGATCCATGGCTCATATTTAATCTAAATACATCCGCGCCAGCCTCAAAAAGTTTTCTTATAGTCTCATAGTCAGAAGATGCTGGCCCTAAAGTCGCAACTATTTTTATACTTCTATGGCGCCTCATCTAAAATCTTCTCCTAATTATGTACTTTTTTATTTTTACAGACCTTTGCCTGTATAGTAAGTCTATACTACAACTTCATAACTTCCTAAACGCATATTTGATATTACAATGTAGGAATATAAAAAAACAACTCTGCAATTACGAATATCGTTATAAATCTTATATATTAAGGAGAAACATATGGATAAGGCTACACAAACTGAAATCGAAGCTGCCGCTTTTAGATCTTTGCGCGTACATTTGATAAACAGATCTGATGTTCAAAATATCGACATGATGAATCTTACAGGTTTTTGTCGTAATTGTTTAAGTAGGTGGTATGAAGAAGCCGCCAAAGAACAAGGCGTAGAGATTAGCAAATTAGAAGCAAGAGAGATTTTTTACGGAATGCCCTTTGATGACTGGAAAAAAACACATCAAACCGATTCGACAACGGAACAGCAAACAACTTTTAAAAGAGTACATAAGGAAATTAAATAGCGCGCCTTAGACTTTCTTCGATATATATTTCTCTTAATCTAACGGCTACAGGCCCTGGTGTTCCATCACCTAAAGATTGCCCATCCATTTCAACGACCGGTGTCACAAATGATGTGGCGGAAGTAATAAAGGCCTCATCAGCAGATATAACTTCATCAATAGTAAAGGTGCGCTCTTCGACTTCCATTTGAACAGACTTAGCATACATCAAAATGGCCGCACGTGTTATACCGTGAAGAATTTCATTGCCTAAACTTCGGGTTATTATTTTTCTGTTTTTCACAATGTATGCATTATTCGAAGTGCCCTCGGTAACAGTCCCATCTTGAACTAACCAAGCGTCATCTGCTCCAGCTTTAATAGCCATCATCTTACACATAGACGGATAAAGGAGTTGAACCGTCTTAATATCTCGTCGACCCCAGCGCTTATCTTCAACAGAAATAACTTTAATACCAGATTTAGCTTGTGTACTGTCGATTAGTGACTTCGCTTGTGTAAAAAGAACCAAAGTCGGCTCAACTTCCAAAGAGTAAGCAAAATCCCTGTCCGCAACTCCTCGAGAAATTTGCATGTAAACACAGCCCTCAGTTAATTGATTCCGTTGCATCAGCTCTCTGTGAACCAACAAAAGCTCATCCGTTGAAATGGGACAAAAAAGTCCCAATTCTTCCAACGATCTATCTAGTCGCTTTATATGACTTTCAAAGTCAATCAATTTCCCTTCGAGAACACTGGTAACTTCATATATTGCGTCGGCAAACAAGAACCCTCGATCAAAAACAGAGATTTTTGCTTCGCTCTCACCAAGGTAATTACCGTTAACATACACAATACGTTTCATTTTATTTTCCTACTCAAAATGTAACTAGTCCAAGAATTGATCTTAACCAAATTAATATTTTATATACCTCTTAAATTATTTTAAACTTAGTTTCTTTAGTATAAAGCTCTAAAGAAACCATGGTATCAGGTTAGATTTATTTATGCAGCTGAGAGCGTTAATTTGATGGTAATAGCCCTGCTACAACACTTTCTTGGATCTCAAAATCTAATGC
>JAQBUS010000122.1 GCA_027623875.1 Pseudomonadota bacterium | reverse complement strand
ATCAAATAAAATTAATCTAACTAATCAACCAGGATCTCAATCAAACCAAAGCGGGCTCTCTTTGCTCCCACAAAGGCAAATAGATTACTTGAATGATTGGTCTGAGCTTCAACTCCTTAGAACCTTAAACCCAGGTATCATTTTTAATTTCAATCACCAGTTTGAGTTAGCTTCATTTGACAGAGATCCACTTTATATATATCAGTGGAATCTTCAACAAGTTAATTTAGAGGCCGCATTGAATGCAATAGGGCAAGATGTTAAGGATGTTGCAGTAGCTGTCATAGATACAGGTGGACCTTCAGTTTCTTCAACTGCATGGAATGAGTCAAACCTTATTGATGGAGGGTTTGACTTTGTTTATGGCGACAGCAACTCAGTTGATTTCATTTCAACACCTAGCTATACAGGATCAGATAATTCACATGGAACTCATGTTTCAACAACTATCGCAGCAAAAAATAATAGCGCAGGGCTCAACGGTTATGCTGTAAAAGCTTTAAATATAAATGTGTTTGATCGAAACCCAAATAAAGCTGTTTTAACAGACTCATTTAAAATAATAAATGCTATAAATTATGCAGCTGGTTTATCTAACTCATCTGGCTCTATTGCTCCTTCCTCAACTCCGATTAAAGTAATAAACTTAAGTTTAAAAAGCCGGGGTAATACTTCGTATCTTAGTGCTTTATGCCAAGCAGTAACCGATGCTGTAGCTCAAGGAATTACTGTAGTTGCTGCAGCTGGAAATGATCAAGATATAGATCCTGGTTCAATTTCATATCCAGCTTCATGTCCTGGAGCTATATCTGTTGGGGCTACAAATTCAGCAGGAGAAATAACCGGCTATTCCCAGCAAAATGCATATGTTGATATTTCTGCTCCAGGAGGAGACTATCAAGATAGAAATGGTGATGGTATCTATGATCTTGTTCCAGCTTATACTAATGACTCTGATGTTGTTGGGTTACAAGGAACATCTATGGCTTCTCCGCAAGTTTCTGCAGCAATTGCTTTAATGTATGCAGTTGATGACTCTATGACTCCAAGTAGAGTTGAAAGCATGTTAATTGCAGGCGAACTCACGGATGATAGAGGTGCTTCAGGAAGAGATGATGTATTTGGATACGGTGAACTTAATATTGCAAAAGCTATAGAAAATGTTATTGAAGACACTAGCAGTTCCACAACTTTTGCATATACCTCAGCTCCATATTTAGATTTCTCATCTACTACAACGCAGCTAAATATAAGTTTATACAAGGTTGGTAGTTCAGCACTCTCTGTAACAGGGTTAACTGCAGATAGCGCAACTGGTTTAACTTATGATGACGATGCAGCAGATGTAAATGGTTTTGGTGCCTATACTATATTTGTAAATAGAACCTCTATTCCAACCGGTGAATTCTCTAATACAATATATTTCAATTTATCTGATGGTGATAAAGTTGCTGTAAGGCTCTTCTATAATGTAGGAACTTTAAGATCTAGAGCAAATATTGGAAAAGCTTTTATCGGAATGTATGATGCATCTGATGACTCTTTATGGGGTTCCGTAGTTACAGATGTTAATGGATCGGTTTCATTCACTGCAAATGATGTGGCCCCAGGCGACTATTACATACTAACTTCAACAGATATAGATGGTGACAATACAGTTTGTGATTTTGGTGAGTTATGTGAATACTATCCAAGGATTTCTGATACAGCAGAATACTTTACAGTAAGCGATAGTGACTTGACCGGATATGAAATATATTTATATCCAAGATATAGATATGGAGGTATTGAAGCAGCCTCAGTTAAAAATAACACTAATAAAAAATCAGATGTAATTAATGCATCAGCGAAATCAATTTCTATCGGAGAAGGTCTTGTTTCAATAAAATCCTTATCAGATATTCCAACAGGAAATTCAGTAAATAAAGGTGATAAAACTTTTAATATTAATTAATTTTGTAATAATTGCTGGTTGCTCTTCAATTAATACCAATGAACTCAATAAAGATACCTTATTAGATAATTTTAAAAATAGTAAAAATTATCAAATTTATAAAAGCTCAAACTCTCCAGTTATGACAGTTATAAAATCATATAGAATTAAGGAGCTTAATATTATTATTGCCGTTAACGATAGCGGTGAAGCTAAAGCTTTTGAGGAATACATAAAGGAAGAAACAAATTTAACAATTTTTTATATAAACAACCCTATTCCAATAAATTAAATTGAAACCCTGGTGTCTCTCTTGAAAGAAGCTATTTGATCTAACATATCCATAATATTTCTAAATGCCTCATTATTATCTTCATCAGTCTCAACCACTTCAGGTAGGTTTTTGTAACAAGTATTAATAGTTTCGGTGAGATCGAATAAACCTCTTGAATTGATACTCTCATTGCTTAAGTAATTACCTTATCTAATATGAGTGATAAACCTTGCGTTGCCTTGTTATAAATAAGTTCAATATCATTGACTATGTCATGCTTTCGGACTTTTTTAATCTCTTCATTTAGCTCAGCTCTAAATGCTATACGCTGATCTTTCCATGACTCTTTAGGCGAACGCGTATTAAATAGTTGTTGGTGATAAGCCAAACTCTTTAATAAAGTTCTCTAAGGACTTAAAGCTTCTTCTGCCATCCTTATGTACACTGTCATAGATATATTCGTGTTTAGATCTCCAGTGCTCTGACTATTCTTCAAAGACATGTGCTAACCTCTTGAAGAAAGGAACTAATTGGTTCCAGTTTTGAACCAATAGCTCCACCAATTTGTTTTTTTGGAATGCTTTCGCTATAAGGTATAGGTATATTTGGTAGTTCTAATTTCCCCATTTATAACTTGTAAATTTTTTTGAAAAACAAAATTAAAGATTAATTTTTTAGTATTTGTATCAGCCTAGTTACAACCTAGATATCGCCTAACCCTCTGGGTCGGCATCACAAAGTATAATTGAAGCGGAGGCTTTAGATAGCGATGGTTCTGAAGGTGAGAGTGACAACACAATTACTGAAGGGACTCTGCCGATTAGCCCTAATTAGTGTTTTAGTTGCGACTTGTCCGACAATCCCAGCTCAAAGTTTAACCAAGTCAGAAATCTTGACATCTTTCTATGAAACCCCCGAGTATCAGAGTTACTTGGTACGCAAACCCATTACCCTGCAGGTGATAGTCTCTATAGAAGTTATTGAGCTAGGAGAGATAATCGATTTCCCTAACCCGTATGTCGCGGGTTTATTTAAAGCCTACTTGGAAGAACACACCTCTCTGTCTTTTAAGACTGTGGTTAATACGATTACTATGCCGCCTAAAATTGAAAGAGATGAGTGAACTTTTACTGTCTATAAAAAGAAATACTTAGAGACCATAGGCGCGAATACTTCCACACCTTTATGCGCGATTTCTCGGACACATTTACGCGCGTAGATCGAGGTTACCACTAGATCGGGGTATGGGTTTACGTAGTTATTTGAGCCTATAAAAAAGGGCTATCAGTAAAATAAAATATTTATATAAATCAATGGCTTATGATTATTGAACTATCCTGTGATCGAAACTACTTTTGATTGAGGTGTGGCGCAGGCGTAGTCACTGTACTTTTGCATCAATCGACGTCTTTTATCAATAAGCTGACCTTTTTGATACGTGGCAGATGATTTGTCTTTAATCTTATGGGCCAGAGCCATCTCGCCTGTTAACCAATCAGTGTCCGTTTTCTCTGTCGTCCAAGTCTTAAAGCATCCTCTAAAGCCATGAACGGTTATCAATTTACCATGTATATCTTTCCACTCTTTGATCTTATTCATTCGCTTTAAAACTGAAGACATTCCTGCTTGTGACAGGCTCTTACCATTTGATCTATTAGGAAAAACAAATTCACTCAACCTCAGTGATTGCTGTTGCTTAATTAAGGCAATGGACTGCTTGCTCAAAGGAATATTATGCCTTTCTCGACCCTTCATTCGGCGCGCAGGGATCGACCATATACCTTCCTCCAGATCAAATTCACCCCAAGTGGCATCGAGTACCTCAGTTGTCCTGTTGGCATTGAGGATACAAAACTCCAATGCTCTCGCTCCCATACCGTCCTGTTCCCTTAAAGCCTCCATGAATATGGGAAGCTCGGTATAGTGCAATGATGCATGAGCGCGCTCTTCAGTTGGTGCCTTCGCTTTTTTAACGCTTTCAACACTGGGTAGCTTCCCGCGGAGACTGCCTCTCCAAACAGCAGGGTTCCTCTCGGTTCTCAGATCATCAGAAATAGCGGCATCCAAAATAGCGGCAATTCTCCTCCTAACTCGATCAGCAGTCTCAGTCTTTTCAATCCAGATTGGCTGTAAGATTTCTAATACTTGAGTCCTGCTAATATCAGATACTGGAGTGTCACCTATAACTGGAAATGCGTACTGTTCAAGAGAGCTTCTCCACTGAGCAGAGGTCTTTGCATTCGTCCAAGAAGGTTCAAGATTTTTGATGTGTTGATAGGCGTACTTGGAAAACGTATTGTCTTTTAGTTTGTCTGCTATTTCTCTATCTTTCTTGGCCTTATGGTCTAGGTCACTCTTAAGTTGCTTCTCCTCATGAGGATCAAGACCGTTTGCAATCATTGCATTGAGTTCAATAGCGCGTCTTCTGGCATCTGCCAATGTATTAGTCTGGGGGTGGTAACGTTTAAGAGAATACTTTCTTGTTATTTTATTCTTGGTGTATCGGAAGCTGAAGTCACGAGAGTTACCGTTAATTACGAGATATAGTTTATCTCCTAAGTTATGGGGCTTTTCAATCCCCTCTCTAAGTATCTTCTCAAATCCTTTTTGCGTGACTTTGTCTACCATTCTCAACCCCCTCTAAAAGCCTCCAGAATCACTTCTAAAGCCATTTAATTCGTTCGGATATGCCATCTAATTGATTTTGATCAAATTCACTTAAAAGCCAATTTAGGTACAATTTTAGGTACAATTAAGTTTGCATATTCGGTAGTATAGTACAGGATAGTATCAGAAGGGAAGTATATTAAATCCAGCAATTATAGGGCGTGCAGGGTAGGGTAGAGTAAAATATAGGATTATATAAGACAATAGTATGTCGGTCTCTCTCACCGCCATATTTAGTTATTTTAACGTCTAATAAAATCAACAATATCCTCTTTAAAGCCCATT
>JAQBUS010000121.1 GCA_027623875.1 Pseudomonadota bacterium | reverse complement strand
GAAATTGTCTATTTTCTCCCTTCCATTTATGGAAAGCAAAAGGGTTAACTCCCTTATTCTCTGGAATCGGTTCTTCTCTAGAAAACCTACACGCTAGATCAAGCGGAGCAAATTTGAAACCTTTACTTTCCAATAATACTTTATTGTGCACACATAAAAAGCCGTCTTCATGCAAATACCCCAACTGCTCTTCTGTATCCCATTTGAGGCCCAGCAAAGATGGGGCTCTCAACAACTTGGCACTCCTTAATGAAACACTATTACCCACACGAACATCATCACCAGTTGCATCAACAAAATGCCCTTTAATTTTTGAGACTGGCCAAGGTGCTCCAATATAGTCATAATCCAAGAATGACGGATCCCATGATTTAGGGTTTACAATAAATCCATCTGAATGAACCAACATAATATAGTCAGTATCGATGTATTTATATAATTCAAAGCAGATAAACTCTCCCCAATCTCCAACATTGGCAAACCCACTTATGCTTATATAATCGTATGAAAGCCTAGTTGGATATGGGTTTTCGGGAGCAAGAAGAAGCACCCGGCCAAAAATTATTTCGCTCGAGCTATATTCTAACGCTTTCACATGGGCTTCTATTTCTAACCCACTTATCGCGACTAAAGTGACATCTTTTAAGTTCATTCTTATTGTCATACCCTGTAAAAATATTTTAACATAGACGAGTGAGAAGTCGGTTTTTAACGGTTCAGCAATGGTAACTTACAGATACGAACCTAAACCAATTCAACCGGTATTTCACAAAATTAATTTTCATATAAAGTAACACTTAGAGCGTAATACAATTTATTATTCGCATGGAGATTCAGTACCCACTTTTTTAGATGGAAAACCGATCCGCCAAATAATTTTTTACATTGAAACACCCACAGTACTTTCGGGGAGTGAAGGTAAACTTAAGCACAGCACCACTAAAAAAAAAGGCACTTAAGCAGCTTGGGATTATTAATATAGTATTACGCGAAGTAATCCAATCAAGACGACAGCCAATATTCCCATCAGCAAAGCATGATAGGTCTTCTGATCATCAATGAACTCCGAGGCTTCTATCAGTAACTCAACTGTCCCATGAAGCAATCAATTTTCTGACGCCAGCTAACCAAGGAGAAGCCTTAAAACCGAACTCTGACTCAAATCGTGAAGAATCTAACATTGAATTAAGTGGACGTAACGCCGGTAAAGGATACTCCTTTGATTTTATACTCACTATTTTTGGTTTATAATCAAGCTTACCAGCAGCCCAAGCCGCATCAAATATAGACTGAGAAAACTCAGCCCAAGTACACGCAGAGTCACCAGCATAGTGATAAATTGATTTACTAGTCTTTAACCGTGGAGACGTAAGAGTGGATAATATTGCTTTGGCAATATCAGGCGCATAGGATGGGCAACCAAATTGATCTCCTACAATTTTTAACTCACGATTCTGAGATCCTATTCGCATCATAGTTTTAAAAAAGTTATTACCATATTCACTAAAAACCCAAGCGGTACGAACAATCAAGTAATTACAGCCAGAATTTTGGACTGCAATCTCTCCCTTCAACTTTGATTTCCCATAAACACTCTTGGGATTAGTTGTCGCATCCTCCTGATAGGGCCGTATTGACTGCCCATCAAATACATAGTCTGAAGAAACGTGAATTAAAACACAATCAACGGCATAGCAAACCTTTGCTATATTTTCCACCGCTAGGTGATTAACTAAATAAGCAGATTTTTCATCGGATTCAGCTTTATCAACTGCCGTATAACCACTAGCATTGATCACAACATCTGGAGCGAATCTTCTAATTTCGGTTTGAGTAATATGGAAATTAGACAGATCGATCTCAGCCCGTGAAGCAAGTAATACTTGATGATTTGTCTCATGCAACTCATCCGCTAAACAACGTCCAAGTTGACCGTTTGCACCTAGCACTAATATTCTCATATCACCACATCTGACAGACAGGGAGCACAACTATCCTTTTCTGATAATAAAGGGTTTGAAATAGGCCATGGAATACCTAGCGATGGATCACTCCACAAAATAGAACCTTGATCCGAAGCATCATAAAAATCAGTACATTTATACTCGAAGTCTGCGGTATCGGAAAGTACGATGAATCCATGAGCAAATCCTGGCGGCACCCAAAACTGCTTCTTGTTTGCTTCAGATAAAATAACCCCTTCCCATTGGCCAAACGTTCCTGAGTTTTTACGTATATCAACCGCAACATCATATACCTCACCCTGAACGACTCGGACTAATTTTCCTTGCGGTTTGTTTTTTTGGAAATGTAATCCACGTAAAACGCCTTTAGCTGACCGCGAATGATTGTCTTGGCAAAATGGTAGAGTAATCCCGGCCTTGCTTTGATATCGAGCTAAATGAAAAGTCTCTAGAAAAAATCCACGACTGTCTCCAAAAACTTTCGGCTCGATCACTACACAGCCTTCTAGTTTTGTATGTATCACCTTCATATATAACCACCTGCAATCTTTAAGAGATATTGACCATAGTCTGTTTTACTCTGCTTATCTGCCTGAAAAATCAGCTTCGACTTGGACAGCCAACCTTGGTAAAAACCAATTTCCTCCAAGCATGCGACTTTTAAGCCTTGGCGGCACTGAATCGTTTGAACGAATTGCCCTGCTTGCAAGAGCGCATCATGAGTACCCATATCCAACCAAGCAAAACCCCGGCCTAAAAACTCAACATGCAAATCACCCCTGCTATGATAAGCAACATTGATGTCAGTAATTTCAAGTTCTCCTCGCGCAGAAGGAACTATTGACTTAGCGATTTCTATAACGTCATTATCATAAAAATATAGGCCAGTGACTGCGTAACTCGATTTAGGCTCAGCGGGTTTTTCTTCTAAAGACAAAACCTTCCTCTGCTCGTCAAAATCAACAACCCCAAATCGCTCAGGGTCAGTCACATGATAGGAAAAAAGCGTTGCACCCTGCTTTCTAGCGCATGCCCTCTTTAATTTATCTGAGAAGCTTTGGCCGTAAAAAATATTGTCTCCAAGAACGAGACATACATTACTAGAACCAATAAATTTCTCACCAATAATAAAAGCTTGAGCAAGCCCTTCAGGCTTCGGCTGAATAGCGTATTGAATATCAACACCGAACTGTGATCCATCTCCAAGTAATTTTTTATAGCTAGCCATATCGTCAGGGGTAGATATGACAAGAATCTCCCTAATACCGGAAAGCATAAGAACAGAAATTGGATAATAAATCATCGGTTTATCGTATACAGGTAAAAGTTGTTTGGATACTCCTAACGTAATAGGGTGGAGACGGCTGCCAGAACCCCCAGCTAATACTATTCCTTTATAGCTATCTGTCATGATAGACCCCCTAAACGCTCCATCTGATATGCCCCAGAGAGAACCCGCTCAGACCAATCTTTGTTATCCAAGTACCACTGAACAGTTTTTCTTAAACCAGATTCAAACGTTTCATCAGGAAGCCATCCTAATTCTCGTTCAATCTTACTCGAATCGATTGCATAACGCCCATCGTGTCCTGGGCGGTCTTTAACGAAACAGACCAAATCGCGATAATGTGAAACACCAGCTGGCTTGGCAGGAGCCAGCTCTTCTAAAAGTTCACAGATACAGTTGACGACTTCGATATTTTGTTTTTCATTATGCCCTCCGATATTATATGTCTCACCGATCCTACCCTCCGTGACTACTTGCAATAAGGCAGTTGCGTGGTCATCTACATATAACCAGTCCCGAATCTGCTTACCGTTGCCATAAATAGGTAAACTCTTGCCTTCCAACGCATTGAGAATAATGTGCGGTATCAACTTTTCAGGAAAATGGTAAGGACCATAATTGTTTGAACAGTTAGTTATAACCACGGGTAGCCCATAAGTGCGACTCCAAGCCCTTACCAAATGGTCAGAACTGGCCTTGCTTGCAGAGTAAGGTGATGACGGATCGTAAGCCGTAGTTTCGGTAAATAAATCATTTGTACCATGGAGGTCACCATATACCTCATCAGTAGAAATATGATGAAAGCGAAACTGACTTTTCCTTTCGGAATCCATATTTTGGTGGTATTCCCGTGATTGCTCGAGCAGCGTATATGTACCAACGATATTAGTTTTAATAAATTCGCCAGGCCCATCGATTGATCGATCAACATGACTTTCGGCCGCCAAGTGCATAATCACATTGGGCTTATGTCTTAAAAAAATGTCTCTAAGCGCGCTAGCGTCACATATGTCGGCAACCTCTAAACTATATTTAGGATTAGCGCTTGCGAGCGGCAAAGATTCCACATTACCGGCATAAGACAAGACATCGACATTTACCACAGCGAAATCAGTCGTACTTAAGATATGCCTTATTAATGCGCTTCCTATGAATCCCGCACCACCTGTTATTAAAATATTCATGAATCACTCCTAATAAAAAAACCGTTTATTATCTACATATGACTTTAGTAACCTCACTGACTTTATAATGAAATTTACGCGTATTTTTGTACTAGTCTTGAGAGATATGTATGGTCAAACTTAATAACTTGCTTTTCGATACAATCCACCACAACAGACGACTTAGCTACATCTAAAAAATCCATCTCGCCCATGGAGGTTATCGCTTTCTTCCCGTAATGGGCTTGTATCACATTAATTATCTCAATCACAGAATATTGGGTTGGTAAAACAACCCGCATAAGATCGTATGACAATTCTTTTCTGGACATATTTGAGGTTACTAAATACTCAACTAAAGTCACAACATCATCTACATCTATAAGAGACCGCTTCGCATTTTTCCGGACAAAAATTTCTTTTTCATTGCGAATAGCAGAACAAAAAAAATTAAACATGGTTTTATCATTACCACCAAAGCCAACAACATTTGGCAGCCGATAAACTAATCCTAGTTTATTGCTAATTATAAGCGACTCCATTTCATACTTATGCCTGATATATGGGGTCCACATCTTCTCAGAAAGCTCTACACTGCATGAACTAAAGTAAATTAGTACTTTCCCTACTTCGGCATAACTAAGCACCAATTCTTTTTCACGATCGAATTCAGATTGTCTCAACTCACTAGAATTTGAAACACCGCTAGCAATAACAATAGTGTCTACGGGAAGGTTAGAAGAACGAAATTTATTAGCTAACAAACCATTACCAACCACTAACAAAGCATCACCCCCTT
>JAQBUS010000120.1 GCA_027623875.1 Pseudomonadota bacterium | reverse complement strand
CATGTTCGATTTAGGCTGTTTGACCATTTTAAATACCTCGTTTTTACTTTTATGAGTTAGTGACTTATAGACTCTATCTAACCCACAATATTATTATCATGTTTTAACTAAAACTTGCCATAGGAGATTGCAATTGGAACAAAGTTTGAGATCAGTTTGTGTTTTTTGTGGATCACGTTTTGGAAACGATCCCCAGTATACTTTGGTAGCTCAAGAGCTTGGTAAGCTAATAGGCATAAATGGATTAAGATTAGTATATGGAGCCGGAGATGTAGGACTCATGGGGGAAATAGCTAAAGCAACTCAAGAAAACGGGGGAAAAATTTTGGGCGTAATACCCAATCATTTGTTGAAATTAGAAGTTGCTAAGACTGACTTAGATACATTCATAGTTACCGAAAATATGCACGAAAGAAAAAAAGTAATGTTTTCAAATTCAGATATAATCGTTGTTATGCCCGGGGGAGTGGGTACTTTAGAAGAGTTTTTTGAAGTTTTAACCTGGAAGCAACTTGGATTACACACAAAAGACATAATTTTACTAAACGTAGAGGGATTTTGGAATAATCTCGTGGGCCTTATAGAGGGGTTGGTCGAAAGCAAGTTCGCCAATAAAAAGATCTTAAGTCAGTTTATTGTTGTCAATTCGGTAAAAGAACTGACAACAATAATTCTTGAAAAACCCTCAAACCAAAAGCCTACTTTATTTAGCTAACGGATTTTACCGATAAAGGTTACATTCTAGATGCAACATTTTCCCAGTTGACCAAATTATCTAAAAAGTTACTTAAATATACTGGGCGTTTATTTCTGAAATCAATATAATACGAATGCTCCCAGACATCGCAACCCAGTAAAGTTTTTTGGCCAAAACAAAGTGGATTTACTCCATTCTCTGTTTTTGTAACCTTTAAACTGCCATCGGGGGTTTTGACTAACCAACACCAACCCGCACCAAATTGACCGGCTCCTGCGGCGCAGAATTCTGTTTTAAATGCCTCTAGTGAACCAAAACTCTCTTTCAAGGCAACTTCCAACTCTGATGGCATACTAGACACACCAGGCCCCATCATTTCCCAGAACTGATTGTGGTTCCAGAGTTGAGAGATGTTATTAAAAATTCCATTTTGAGCTACTGAGCCAGCAGAGTAGGTTCCAGTAATTATCTCTTCTAGAGACTTACTCTCCCAATCAGTCCCAGCTATCGCAGCATTTCCATTGGTAACATAAGCATTATGATGTAAATCATGATGATACTCTAACGTTTCCCTAGACATACCATTATCCGCAAGCGAGTCATGTCCATAAGGGAGATCTGGAAGTTCAAAAGCCATTTTAGGCCCTCCTTAAAAGTTAAAATTATTATTTTTAAAAGTAGAATTTAATTGCACTTTTCACTAACACATTAAATTCACTAGAGACAGGCTAGAAAATAAGAAATACGGAAGTTTGTATACTTCCTGAAATACAGATAAAATTTTTAACTAATTTTTTGAATAGTGATCGACATTACCTTCTGGTTCACAAGACAAATTTAGTATCGCTAAAGTATATTCAGACACAGACTTAAAACACATAACTTTTATAATATCTTGATCAGTCATCCACAGTGCCGCAGGAACTTGGGATAATCTAGTGCGCCTAAAACTTCCGACTTTAAATTCGTTTATTGAGAAATTCACAGGAGAAAGCTTTCCCATTGCATCTCTAACATTCTTTCCTTTAACCTGAAAGATTTCTCTAGAACTTGAAATATCTTCAACTGACGAATGGATTCCATTTAAAGCAGCAACCAATTTTTTTTGTACTTTTTTTACATTCATAGGAGCCATAATTATAAGTAATTCATCAGGAGACATCCACGCTATAGTGCATTCCTTACAAACCACAAATTTTCTAATTTCCGGAAAATCCGAAATAAACACCTTTTGAAAAGCGTTCTTAAAAAAATTTGCTAATAAATCTCCTCTTACAGATAAGAGACCAATATCCGGCAATATATTAACCGCCATTAAACTTTGCTCCCCCAAAAGAGACTTAGATTTAACCGGGTTAGACATCCTGCTTAACTCCGTTTGGATCATAGAACACGGGCGAAACAATCCTCGCTTCAATGACTGGGCCTTTTAGGGTCGGAAATACGATAATCTCATCCAATCGATCATCACCGAACTCAACCAAACCTAACGCTATACCCTTATTCAACGTTGGAGAATAATAGGTTGAAGTCACTCTACCGATAGTAATTTTCTGTCCATTTACATTTTTACCCTCACCTAGCGCATAAGCCCCCTCGGGCAAAACGGACCCATCGACTGTTTCTAATCCAACCAATTTCCATCTCTTAGGGTCTCTCATATGGGACCTCTCATGGGCTCGTTTCCCTATATAATCTTCCTTTTTCTTTGAAATAGCCCAATCTAAACCCAAATCTTGAGGAATTACGGTGCCATCACTTTCGTCTCCGATCATAATAAACCCTTTTTCTGCCCTCATGACATGAAGTGCTTCTGTTCCATATGGAGTAATAAATTCACTCTGGCCTGCGAGCATAATGTCATCCCAAACAGCCCTGCAGTGGCGGCCCGGAACAGAAATTTCATAGCTCAACTCGCCCGAAAACGAAATCCTATAGATTTTTACATCGATGTCTCCAATGGAAATCTCTTTCCACCCCATGAACGGTAATCTTTCAGGACTCAAATCGTCTTTTGAAATTCGTTCAAGAACAAATCTAGCTCGAGGGCCAACAACAGCTATTTGCGAATACTGCTCTGTTACATTTGTAACAAAAACCTTCCAGTCCCACCATTCGGTCTGCAGCCATTCTTCCATCATGGAATGAATTCTGTCGGCTCCCCCTGTCGTCGTATGACAAAGAAAGGACTCATGGTCTATGCGAACAACAACACCGTCATCAATTAAAAACCCATTTTCTGAACACATCAAACCATAACGACATTTTCCTGGCTTTAAAGTGCTCATCATATTGGTATAGAGCATATCCAGAAAGCGCCCCGCATCTACCCCCCTAACAATAATTTTTCCTAAAGTTGAGGCGTCTAGAATTCCAACCCCTGACCGACAAGAAAGCACTTCTCTCGAAATTGCCTGTTCAACTGTTTCTTCGGTTCTTCTATAGCAGAATGGCCGGTGCCAATGCCCAACTGGCTCCCAAACGGCTCCCTGTTGATCATGCCAATCATGTAATACTGTTTTTCTAAGCGGTTGAAAAATTTCGTCTCGTGCCTCACCCGCTATAGATCCCATGGAAATAGGCGTATACGGTGGACGAAATGTTGTTGTTCCAACATCTGCAATTTGGCCATTTAAACTTGATGCAAGTATCGCCAAACCATTAATGTTACTTAACTTACCTTGATCTGTAGCCATCCCTAAAGTGGTATATCTCTTTGCATGCTCTACACTTTTAAAGCCCTCTCTAGCTGCAAGTTCAACATCAGTAATTTTGACGTCATTTTGGAAATCGAGCCAGGTTTTGGATTTTAACTTAATTCCTGCCCCCTGTGGCATCCTCCAAACTGCCAATAAAGGCTCCTCAGAGATGGTCTTAGCCAATGGCATCAAAGACTTTGTAGGTTCATAACCAAGGTCAATTAACACTGATGCCGTCGTATCATGAGCATTTTTAACGAGTTCGTCTAATTGAAATAGGCCGTTTGCTGATCCGATTGTTGATACAAAACCATGCCCATGATGACCAACGGGTGGTTTACCACTGTCAGGAATAAAAGCCGCAATTTTATCATTCCAAGTCAACTTACCACCACAATGTGACCACAAATGAACCACGGGAGACCAACCACCTGACATCGCAACCACATCGCAGGGTATCTCTTCAAGTATTGTTCCCTCACCAGCTTGATCACATAGGGAAATGCCCTCAACCCGTTTTTTTCCCCTAACACATGAAATTGCTTTTCCTGTTTCTATCCTAATTCCCAGCTTTCGTGCCTCTTCGTAAAGAACTCCACCGCCTGATGGGCGAGCATCAATAATTAATGGAACCGACAAGCCAGCTTTGAATAACTCCAAAGCTGTAATGTATGCAGAATCGTTATTAGCTACAACAACTGTCCTATCTCCAACTGAAACAGAGTAATTTATCAAGTAATCTCTAACAGAAGACGCAAGCATCACACCTGGAAGATCGTTATTAGCGAAGCTTAAAGGTCTCTCTATTGCTCCGGTCGCAACTATAATATGCTTTGCTCTAATCTTCCAAAGCCTATGTCGAGGCTGTTGACTGGACGGATTATGGTCACTGATACGTTCATAAGCAATTGCATACCCATGATCAAAAACCCCTGCACCCACAGTCCTTGTTCGAATTTTAACATTGCTCATAGTTGAAAGCTCAGAAAGAGTTTGGGTAATCCAATGGGCCGGGGCAATTCCAGCAATCTCTAAATCATCAATTGGTGCTCTACCACCAAGTGAAGGGGATTGCTCAATAAGTAAAACTTCAGCTCCAGAATCTCCTGCAACCTTGGCAGCTTGCAAACCAGCAATACCGCCTCCAACCACGACTACATCTACAAAAGCGTAGAAATGTTCGTATCGATCAGCATCTCTCTCTTGGGGAGCCTTACCTAATCCAGCTGACTTTCGAATAATAGGTTCAAACACATGTTTCCACGCAGCTCTTGGATGAATAAACGTTTTATAATAAAACCCTGCTGGAAGGAAATGTGCCAGATAATTGTTTACTACTCCAACATCAAACTCTAATGACGGCCAGTGATTTTGAGAGCTGGCTTCTAAGCCTTCATATAATTCTGTAGTGGTTACTCGGGAATTAGGCTCAAACTTGCTGTCTCTTCCCAACCCCACTAAACCATTTGGCTCCTCGGGACCACTCGCAACTATTCCCCTAGGCCTATGGTACTTAAATGATCTCCCAACAAGCATCTGATCATTAGCCAGAAGAGCCGACGCAAGCGTATCTCCAGAGAACCCAGACAAAAATTTTCCATTAAAAGTAAAATCCACTGAATTTTTTTTATTGATAAGCCGCCCATGGCTGGAAATACGAGTACTCAATCGCTCAGCTCCCACTTCCAGTTACTTATTTTTTTTCTAATTTTATTTTGTAAGCCTTGAGGTGGTTTAAAAGTTTGAGCCTTATATGTCCCATAAACTTCAAGGGTTAAGGTTGATCTAGCTGCATGGAACCACTTACCGCATCCGTTTGAGTGCCTCCAACGCTCGAAATGAACTCCTTTAGGATTTTTTTTTGA
>JAQBUS010000119.1 GCA_027623875.1 Pseudomonadota bacterium | reverse complement strand
GTGGGGCTCTCCCAATCATCCTCAACAAACCTAAGGTCGTGTATTTTTAAATCAATTCCAATAGCCTCTAAGGACCCCAAATATAACTCTTGGAAATCTTCTGGGGACGGTTTTATCAATACCTGAAATTGATAATAGTGTTGTAACCTGTTTGGGTTTTCTCCATATCTACCATCTGTCGGACGTCGAGAAGGTTGAACATAAGCAACAGCCCAAGGCTTAGGCCCTAATGCACGCAATGTTGTCGCTGGGTGAAATGTTCCTGCCCCTACTTCCATATCGTATGGCTGCATTATAGCGCACCCATTATCTGACCAATACATTTGTAGCCTAAGTATAATTTCTTGAAAACTTTTAGGTTTTTCATATTTTTTATTCATTATAACGCCCTTAAATTCCTACTTTCCAATATGAAAGACCGAGATATCGGTCAATTACATAAAAATATTCGTTTTCTTAATGCATCATCCATGCAACCATATTATTACTGCAACCAATAGTAGAAAAACCAATCTAACAAATGGGACACCTAATGTATCAAGCACTGATAGCAAGCTTTTTTACTTTAATCATCTCTATCAGTTCATTAGCTGTTGCTCAAACATCTAAAATAACAAGCAGCTCTCTTTCCGAACCGAAATCGATTTCTAGTGTTAAAAATAATGATGAATCACTATTAATTGAAAGAAAACTTAGTGAGAAAATAAAAAGAGACGTCCAACTAGCCTTAAAGTGGTTCAAGCATTACCAAGGGCGGATAGACGGTTCATTTGGAAAAATGAGTCAACAAGCCGTCGGGCTTTGGCAACAACAAAATAAATTTGCGGTAACAAACAGCCTTTCCAGGAGACAGAGAGAACTACTTTTAAAAAATTATGCGATGGACTCGGTTGAATTTGGTTTAAAAGAGTTCTCGGAAGAAAAAGCGGGGATTAGAATTATTCTTCCCTCTGAACTACTGAAGTTCGAGAAGTATGAATTTCCATTTGCGTATTATAGCAATGCAAAAGATAGCGATTTAAAGATTATATTGATTTCACAGCCTGGAACAGAAAAAGCCCTAAAAGCCCTATATGATGTTTTGCAAACTCTAGCTATTGTACCGGCAGACGGGGTTAAGGAGATATCTCAGTCCTCATTTACAATCGATACTCAGGACCTAGAAAACAAAGCGTATGCATATGCTTCTTTAAAAGGCGGCTACATCAAAGGATTCCTTGCCTACTATCCCCCCGAAAGCCAGGCTGTCCTTGGAGCCATAATTCAAATTGCAAAAGACAGCATTACAAGTGTTTCTGATCCACTATTAAAAGAAGCCCCCTCTGAAGCAGAAATAAGTAGGACATTTTTTTATGGTTTAAAAATTAAAACTCCTAAATTGTCACGAACTGGTTTTTTTATTAATGAGGGCGGAACGGTCATCACCAGTAGTAATATTTCCGAAGATTGCTCCAAAATAACACTAGATAAGAAATTTGAGGTCAACTTAGTTGGTTCAGAAAATGGGGTTTCAGTTCTGGAGCCAAAAGAACCCATTATCCCAATGAATTTTTTAACTTTTTCTAAGAACACTATAGGTCTGAACTCTAGGGTAAGTAGTGCAGGTTACTCTTATGAGGGCGAGTTGCCTGAACCAAGTATCACATACGGTTCAGTAGAAAACACAAAAGGTTTAAAAGGCGAGGGTAATATTATAATTCTTTCATTAAACTTATTACCTGGCGATTACGGAAGTGCAATTGTGAACGAGCGTGGCGAAATAATAGGTATGGCAATAGATAACCAAGATGAATTTAAAACTTTATCAAACAACTCATCCTTAGCCTTAAAATCTGAAACTATTTTGAAAATACTACGAAAACATAAAAAGCTCTCACACATCAATTCAAATTTTGAAAAACTAACCGATAAAAAATTGTCCACTAAAATTAGAGAAAGTACTATTCTAGTCAGCTGCTGGCCATAAAATCTCAGCTGATATTTAAACTGAAGTAATCACATTTAAAAGGACCTGAAATGCTTGACGATCCAGAGCTTATTAAGAAAGTTCGTAATAAATTCGCAAATATTGATACTTGCCCCGTATATGGTGAACGAGTTTTCTTTGAAAATGCTGGAGGAGCTCTCACTCTTAAATCAGTGGTGGAAACTTCAACGAAATATTCTGGAGTTCCAGACAATCAGGGGCGAGACAATCCGGCATCGAAAGAACTAGACCTTGTGGTCAGTAAAGGTCGCAAAGATGCAGCCTTATTTTTGAATGCTAGTTCAGGTCAAATTTTTATTGGTGAGAGTGGTACAGAACTACTCTTTCGAATGATAAGTGAGGCCTGTTTAAATTCAGTTAATTCTGGCCGAATTGTTGGCTCTAGCCTAGAGCACCCTGCCTCCCGAAGTGCCGCAAAGCGCTGGGCTCAGATATCGGGGTTAGAATACGTTGAAGTTCCTCATAACAATATTACGGGAACTGTAACCGCCATCGATTATGCAGCTCATATAGATGCGCAAACGGTTGTAGCAACAATCATTCATACTTCTCCAATTACTGGTATTTCGGTGGACATTACAGCCATTTCAAGAGCCATTCGAGAAAAAGCTCCCGATTGCTTCATAATCGTCGATGGCATTCAACATGCCGCTCACGGTAACATTGATATCGATCTTTATGACATAGACGGTTATGCCATATCTCCATACAAAGTCTTCTCCAGACATGGATTTGGAATAGCATGGATATCTGATCGATTTTCGACCATCCCCCATAATAGGCTCCAGGGCAGCCCAGAGAATAACTGGGAACTCGGAACTCGTGACCCGGGGTCATTTGCATCAATTAGTAACGTCGTCGATTATTTTGAATGGTTGGGTGAAGAAATAGGCGGCGATCACGATAGGCGAACAAAAATCCTGACTGCAGCAGGTGCCATACATGAGCAAGAGAAAAATTTAACTCAGGCTCTACTCCATGGAGCAGGTAACTTAAAAGGATTAACCGAGTTACCAAATATACATATCATTGGAGGCCAAAACAATCCTGATAGAGAGGGTTTAGTTTCATTTTATATCGAAGGTCTATCTAGTGTAGATATTGTTAAACATTTAGAAAAACAAAAAATTAGAGTGCATACAAGAAAAGATGACCACTATTCTGGCAATATTCTAAAACCCTTAAAGCGTACTGATTGCGTGCGTATCTCCATGTGTCACTACAACACCGTACAAGAGGTAGCAAAATGTTTAGCAGCAATGGCCGAAATCTCTCTTTAGATTTACAATCTTGAATCAAGTAACCAACTAGGTAAAGAGCATAAGCTATGGAAGTTTGGAACTTACTAATAATAGCTTCAGCCTTCGCATTTGGTGGAATCCTAAAAGGAGCAACAGGTGCAGGGGCCCCAATCTTAGCTGTTCCAGTCCTGGCAATATATTACGATGTTTCCTTCGCTGTAGCATTAATAGTTATGCCAAATATTGTTCCAAATATTTGGCAAGCATTTAAATTCAGAAGTGATTCTTTATCAAAACCTTTTGTTTTAAAATTTGCTGCTGGGGGTGCCATTGGTGCAGCATTAGGAACATTCTTTCTCTGGTTATCCAGTAGCGAATATTTATCCCTTGGCATGGGCTGTATTATAATTTTTTATATTGCATTCAAACTCTGCAATCCTAATTGGAGACTGAGTCAAGAAAGAGCGAACAAAATTGTAATTCCCGTAAGTACACTTGCCGGATTTTTTCAGGGCTCTGCGGGATTATCCGCTCCAGTTTCTTTAACATTTTTAAATTCGATGAATTTAGAAAGACCCCAATTCATAGCTACTGTCTCAGTTTTTTTTGCAGCAATGGGTCTAATTCAGTTACCACTTCAAATATATTTAGGCATTATGAATTTAGAACGCTTCATTTACAGCTCTCTTTCCTTAATTCCCTTAATTATTTTTATGCCTTTAGGTTCATTTATTGCAAAATTTTTATCTCGCAGAAAGTTTGATATGATAATACTTTCTTTGCTGTTGTGCCTCGCCGTTAAATTAATTTTAGAAAACATAATTCTTTGAATCATTCTGCGCTAATCCAGATTTTATAGCTAAGTCTATTTCGATAAGATCTTTTCAGTAATGTAAATCAAAGTCGGTTTATTTTGTTTAAATGCATCCTGTACACAAACGATAAAGCTTTTAATATCAGGCGGAGCAACTGCTAAAGCTCCATAGGCCTCGGCTAATTTGCAAAAATCAGGATTCTTAGCGATTACAGCATTTGGTGCAATTTGAGCCTTTCTCATACTGTCTTCAATTTCCTTAAGCTTACCATTATCCCACAATATTATCGGCAGGCCTAATTCAAGCTCAACAGCTGTTGCCAGCTCCTGAACTGTATACTGAAAGCCATAATCCCCAGCAATTGCAATAACAGGAGCTCCTGAGGCTCCCAACGCCCCTCCAATAGCCGCTGGAAGCGCGTAACCAAGAGTTCCGAAGCCATAAGGATGATGCCAATGATTAGATAAAGACATTGGGATGACTTCTTTGCCTACATAAGAAAATTGAGTCATATCAGAAAAGAACGTTGTATTGTCTGGAGCTGCTTTCCTAAGGGCATGACATATCTCAACAATTCCTGGCCTTTCAAGATCCGCCTCATTCTCCCATTTCTTTCGAAATTTTGAAATTAATTTTTTATCCCATTTTGGATCCAAATCAGTGTTTACAACTTTTAGTAATAGATTCAAAAAAACTTCACTATCACAGACAATTTTTTCGTGAACGCCAATCTGGTCAGAAAAAGCTTCCGGATCGATATTAACCCAAATAAACCTACCGGTCACACCTAAGGAATCTCTCCACAAGTCAACTTCTGACAGTGATGTGCCAACAGCGATTACAATCTCTGCCTCGCTAATGACGTCGATACTAGAGCGCTTTGCAAGATAGCTACCAAAGTTTAAAGGATCATCTGAACGGATTACTCCCCTGCCAGAATAAGTTGAAAAACATGCCGCCGAAGTCCTCCTAAATACTCGTCGAGCAGACTCTTCACATCCTGAAGCTCCACCACCAAAAATGAATAAAACTTTGGGAGTTTCAGAGAATATACTTTCTAGTAATTGATTAATTTTACTAACTGGGGTTCTGTTGTCTGCCATCTGAGTTTCTAACTCGGAATAACATTCTTTAGGTGTATATTTTTCTATTTTTTTTTCCAGTAAAGGAATTGGAACTTGTATGTATTTTGGCCTCTTACGTTTAGTTGAAAATTCTAAA
>JAQBUS010000118.1 GCA_027623875.1 Pseudomonadota bacterium | reverse complement strand
AGGGCATTCAAAAATGTCAGCTTGCGCTCTAAGTAAAATCGTAGAGACAGTTCAACTACTAAGAGTATCATTGATGATTTTGTAGAATTTCTCTAACAGCGCATAGTCAATTATTGGAATGCCAGGTGAAAAAAACTTGATGAGTGATTCAAAAAAATATTCTTAAATACCTATCAAAAAAGTGAATATTACTCATTTGGCTTTCTTGCACTAGTAGTGTTCATCAATCTTCTGGCTCTGGTGCTGGACCAAACATGATACTGTGGGACTATTCTTTACGGATGGCTATATTGCGAATGAGTAATACAAGGATTCCAATCATTCCACCTAGGAAGATGGCTAAGGCTAATATCCGTAAGGAATTGGTTGTTCCTCGAAAATTTATTGAAGCTGTGTCGTATAAGACGGACTTAAATTTATCAGTGCCAATTGGGGTTAATGAAATAAATTTCTTGGCTCTGATTATGGTTTGGTCTTGTAATAGATGTTCCTTTTTTAATTCATTGGCTATGACTTTGTATATGAATAATTGTGGCGATTTCCTAGTTGAAAGCATTTCTATTTCTTTTTCGATGGCAATATATCCTCGAAGATAATAAGGTTGCTCTTTGTTGATAGCGGTTATCTGTTTGGATTCTGTTGTGAATGTTTGTGTGGAAAGTGTATTTTTGTCTATATCTAGAGATCTTGCCATAGCGTTTTGTTCTTCTAGGAAGACTAGTCTAGCTTGTGTTTTTAGTTTCTCGTGGTTTAGGAGAGTTTTGGAAAATCTCTCGATATCTTCTAGTTCATTTGCAATACTTTCAGAACGAGACCTCAAGATTCTGTCTATGTCTCTCTCGACTTGTATGTTGACGTTGTTGTTCGAGAATGCCAGAGCGTCAGATATCACTTTAAGTGCACGGTCAGGTTGAAGAGTTGTTACAGATAGTGTCAACTTAGCCCGTTGTTTGAAGACATCATTAGATCTTTTATGTTCTGGTTTTGATAGAGTGAATTCACGAGCAGCCTTTTTAATTCTATCTAAAAATTCTAACTCCGTTTCATCCTTAATTTTTTCGAGGTACATATTTTCCATAATAGATGCCTCGAAACCTTTGTATGTCAGAAGCTCTTGGACAAATAATAATTCTAATTTCTTACTATTTATAAACCCATTATCTATCATTTTGGTGGGATCATTATCTATCATTTTGCTGGGATCATTGCGATCTTTGTCAATATCGATCGTAATATTCGTTCTCACTGATGGATCGTCCGATATAAGCAATATTTCCTTTAGTTTTTCAAAAAAAGCATCTTCTTTTCGTATAGAATTTAAATCTCCATCCTTATTATAAATTTTGATGAGTTCAGACTTATTTAGTTCTTCATATTTTGAAGTTTCCATAGTCGAAATAGGAAAGATTTCAAGTGTGCCTTTGTAGATTTGTGGGGTATTGGTCAGGTATATTACAGCTAATATAGATGTGACTGCAGTGATACCAATAATTATCCACTTTCCATCCCATATAGATCGAATTATGTCAGTAAGGTTTATTTCATCATCGTATTTTTGAGGCTGCTCTGAGTTCATTATTTGATCTATTTCCTTGTAGATATTATCAGTTTATTTGTTTTACTGGTTAACTTAGATAAATGATAGGTATTTATTTTACGTTGGGTCATTATTCAATATAGACAGGCCCCGGTATGGTTCAGGAAAGAACTTGTCATGGGACTTAACCTTTGCAGATGGGCTAAAATGGATCGGGGAGTGGAAGAATAGTTAGCAAAACGGAGTTCCAGCTCACTTCATTCCAGCACCTTAATAAATTTGATTTGAATTATTGTGCCCAATGAACCTCAGGTTCATAAAGTTATTAACATAAAGTTAGTTTTTTATAAACTTTCTAAATGCCCTTGATCGAACTGAAAAAATCAATAGATAGTAGCTCCCAAAAAATAAAAAAGTGGCAAAAGTAATTGTGAGTATAGAAAGGAAATTACTTTCTAAAAACAAAACTCCAAGAAATGTAATTAAAATACAAAACGGTAAAATTATTACCGTTGATACAGGGTTCGCTGATTCTTTTGAAATTCTACCACCAAAATAAATTACTACAACTCTCATCACTAATTGATGAAAGTGCATGTGATCTGCTTGGTTAACGGAACTTCGTTTTAGACTGCGGCGAATAATAGCTGCTACTGTATCCATGATTGGCCAGAAGAAAAGACAAAATATTGCCCAAGCAGATATATCTGGATATTTTGTAATTAGTGATATTGCAATCCAAACAAGAAAATGGCCGTAAGTATATGCCCCAGCATCGCCCAAGAATATCAAACCTTTCGGGAAATTCCAAATAAAAAAACCCAAAATAGAACCAACTAATATTATACAAAATGTTCCTAAGCCAATATCTCCAACTGAAAAGGATATCATACAAAGTGCCGAACCTATTACCGTTATAACACCTGAAGCCAATCCATTAACTCCATCAATTAAATTTATAGAATTTGAAATCCCTGCTGATGCAAAAGCTGTAAAACATATGGCAATAAAAGGAAGTGCGAGAATTGGTGTCAAGAGTGTGAAGTCCACATTATCTAACCATAGACCCGTTAAATAAATTGCTATAAACCCGGAAACTATTCCGGCACTAATCCTATAAACTGGTTTTATATTATAACCCAAATCCTCAAGCCCCCCTGCCACTAAAACGGGTATAGAGGAAAGAGCTATAAAAAATATGAATTGATCAGCCGCTAAACAAACCCCTATTAATAAAGCCAAAATTGCACCTAATCCCCCAACTCTAGAGGTTAGCTTATTATGGGATGCCTGTTTTGCAGAGATAGCTTCATTGGCTTTTGTAACAGACATTACATCAAAATAATATAAGGATCCGACGAACAGTAGCGATAATATAAGGGTTAAAAGAAAAAAGAAAAAAACCAAAATATTAATTACTTCCACTAATCATCATCTATATTTCTCTGTTTAAATCTCAAATTAACATATCCAAACCCAAATAACTATACCTTAAGCACAGTCCTATTATTTGATACGTTATATAATCTCATATTCAATATAGTAAATTTCTGTTTAAACTTTTTTTATGAAACAAAACAGCTCTGGTAACACTCATATTTTCAGAGTAAAGCAGGCTTGAACAAGCATGGGTAAAACGAGAAATATGGAAAAATCGATTAATCTTAAAGATCTCACCCTTCTAATTCCCTTCCTATTAATACCTATATTTGGGTCATTCGCTCTTGGCTTTATATTAAGTGTGGCTATATTTCTTAGCTTTTATTTCATAATAAAAAAAAAAGTCTAGATAATACACCTACACCATTTAAGACCATCGGAGTGATTTTTATATCTTACTTTACATATTATGCAGTCCAAGGTTTGTTTTACAGTAGTAATTTCTCACAGCATATACATGATATTGGAAAGATTTTTCCGATCCTAGTAATCGGACTATTAGCATTATTATTAAAAACTAATACATTTAAAATAAGTTATAAAATGTTAAGCTTTGTTGCTGTAATAAGTATATATCTGACATCAGTTTTAGCTTTAGTTTTTCGCTTTTTCCCACCAGATGTAATTATCTTAGGGCAATCCTTTACACAAAAGACTGGCGCACTGGAGCGCTTAGAAATGGGGACAGGTAATGCACTTCCTTTTGCTACTATTTTTATCACTTTTGCATTTTTGACCTGCCTAGGCTACGAGAGAAAGTCCGTGTTGGAGAAAATAATATCTTTTTCCGCTTTAATTTTAGCTATATTGATTGTGGGGTTTTGGAACCTCTCTAGGGGTCCCTTGTTGCTTGTTGCACCCTTAACCTTTCTTATGTTTTGGTATTTATTTAAAAACAGTATATCTGAGAAAACTTGGCTCCCAGTTATCTTAGGGTCCATTGCTATAACTTTTTTAGCCATATCTTTTATAATAATGCAAAATTTTGGAAGTGTTGTGTCAAAAATTATGATCAACAGCTTAAAAGAGCTAGCCTCAAGTGGAAACTATGATAAGTCAGTTGGGACTCGTCTAATTCTCTACCAGGCAGGATTTGAGGCATTCTTTGTAAACCCAATTTTTGGCTATGGAATCGGCAACTTATTAGAAGCACAAATCCAATTTTTACCTAAAACTCAAACTGGATATTCTCATTTACATAACATGTTCTTAAATCACGTGATCGCAGGGGGACTTGTTGGGTTACCATTTTTACTTATGTTAGCTACTTCACCGTTACTCATTCTTTGGCAAAAACGAGATGTTATTTCTATCAATGGTATTTATCTTTCGTTCTTGATTGTAATAACTATTTTTGGAGCCGGTATGAGTAATGTACTTTTCTTTCACGATCTGCTAGCCGGCTTCTTTTCGGTATTGATTTTAATAGCAGCAATTGCATCAAACAAGCAAGATAATTAGTAACGATTACGTTACTCCGTCGTTTTAACCGTAAAAATTTTGATTTTAATTATTTAATCAATGTCAGATTGACATCGTCGAAAGTTAAAATAGCGAACTATTTCAACTATATAAATCAGTAGCTATAATTATTACATTCAAAAATAAATAAGCCGCAAATTATAATACGACTTTTAATAAAATATCTTAACCTGACCCAGGCATAATTTTAAACGATTTAGTTGATTTACTCCACAAGTCACAATCAAACGACAGTGGTTATTCAACCTAATTTCACTAATTTTAGATGTGATAAGCGCAATTATATCACTCCGTTAAAACAATAATTATTAAATGGAACTAATTTCTAGAATAAAGATCTTCATATCTGATAATATCATCTTCACCCAAATATGCTCCCGTTTGAACCTCAATCAATACCATGGGAGCTTTACCAGGGTTTTCCATACGGTGAACAGCGCCAAGAGGAATAAATACCGATTGACCTTCGGTCAGTAGTTGAATTTTATCGTCAACTGTAACCCTGATAGTGCCTTCGACGACAATCCAATGTTCGGATCGATGATTGTGGCTTTGTAGACTAAGGGCGGCTCCTGGGTTAACAAGAATACGTTTTACTTGGAACCTATTTTGCGTCGCAAGTATTTCGAACCAACCCCAGGGCCGATGATCTTTTGGAAACACTTCCGCCTGTTGGATGCCATTTTCTTTCAACTTAGTTACCACTTGTTTCACATCTTGAATGCAATCTTTATGTGCAACAAGGACTGCATCTGGCATGGCGATGGCAACAATATCATTAAGGCCTAAACCAACCAAGTGCTGACTTTCACTTTCCGATCGTAACAA
>JAQBUS010000117.1 GCA_027623875.1 Pseudomonadota bacterium | reverse complement strand
AATTATTTCGGAAAGTTGAATGATAGTGTCTACGAGTTGGCTTAATACTCTGTATAAATTTACTATAGTATTTACTTAATTTTTTGACCATTTGAGACCTAATAACTTTAAAGTATCTGAATAGCTTTTTTTTGGCAGTAATACATTAAAATGTACACACTCAAGGCCAATATTCTGGGCACCAATTATGTTACGTTTTTGGTCATCTACAAATATACAATCTTTAGCCTTTAACTCCAGTTGACGGACACAGTCGATATATGCACGAGGATCAGGTTTTAGAATCTCAGTGTATGTTGCATCTAATATTAAACAAAACTCTTTAAGAAAAACTAACTTTTTTCGAAAATCAGTTCCATAAAAAAGATCAAGTTCGTTCGATAGAATTGCCAACTTTATTCCATTATCTTTTAAAATGTTTAAGGCATGAAGGAATTCTGGTCGAATTATCGCTTCTGGATTAGCTCCTCTGGTGGCTTGAATGAGCTGTTTTATTTCGGTCCATTCTTGGCCTACTTGTGTGCCAACCTCATGGGTGCGCTGAAGCCAGTAATCACGTTCAGTTATTTTGTCATTTTGCATATCCTGCCAAAGGATATCAGCTTTTGGATCGAATGGTCCCAGCCATTTCAACGACCCCTCAGGTAAGCCTAAAGCAGTCTCACTAAGATTGTGGGTCTCAAATAATGTTCGAGACATTACCCCGCCGAAGTCCAATATTAGAGCTTTCTTATTCATTAAAGTTTAAGTTTTTAAAGTCTTCTGGAAAAACTCCTCCGATCGAATTTGTGAGCTCAACTGCCGCTTTCCGTAATGCTGATGTTGTGACCTTAATGCTTGAAGTATCCATTCTACTGACCGGGGCTGCTATAGCTACTGCTCCAATACAGCGACGACTTGAATCAAAAATTGGACAAGCTAGAGAGTGAACATCAAGTTCAAAGCCACTGATAGATTCTGCTAGGTAATTTTTTCGAAAAGAAAGTAGTTTTTTTTCAATTTTTTTTGAATTAATTTCGGTAAGTGATGTGTGTTTTTGTAAAGGTTTACTTAACATTTTTTTTAGAAAGTCTTGACTGCTAAAAGATAGCACTACTAAGCCGGAACTCGTAGAATGAAAGGTAATTTGAGTTCCATCTTCCATTGTGACACGGGTCCCGTGGCGAGAGCTATAAGCAAATGAAACTACATGCAGAAGTTCATTTCTAAGAAGTGATAGGTGAGAAGTTTCTCCTGTTAAATCGCTAATTAGTTGTAAAACTTTTTTTGAAATTTCTCTAATAGGCACAGCCGCTTCTCGAAGACTGCCCAGTATTGGCAGTGCTGGCCCTAGTCGATAATGACGTTTTTCTGCAGTTTGCTCAATAATTCCATGTTGGAGTAATTCGGAGAGAAGTCTGTGAACTGTTGCTTTATTTATTCCTGAAAGTTTAACCATTTCGGTTAAACCAATTTCAGTTCTGGATCTTGAGAAATAAGTTAATAGTGACAATGCTTTGGAGACAGTACCCATTAATTTTTATTTTCCTATTAAGTGAGTTCGAAGTTGCTCATCTATTTTCTAGATCTGTATTTCTATAATTGTTGACATGCTTGAAGTTGTGATGTCAACTTGTATTTGTTACGTAGGTTCAAATAATGAACCAAAAATTTAGGAGGAAATTATGACATATAAAATACTTCTGGGAAGTGCCTTAGCCTTAACAATGTCTGTTCTTGGCTCTGCTACACTCGCCGATTATCCAGAAAAACCAGTAAGCTTTATTGTTCCTTGGCCACCAGGAGATCTAGAAGATGTTCTGACAAGATTAATCGCCGAAGATTTTCAAGCTGAATATGGAGTCTCTGCAGCAGTAATAAATAAACCTGGAGGTGGGGGTGGACCATTCCCTGGTGCTATTGAAGTAGCAAGTGCTCCCGCAGATGGCTACACTATCGGTTCATTTGTTATCGGTGTTCCTGTAATGGGCCATCAAATTGAAATCTCTGACCTTACTCCAGAGAAATTTGATCCATTAGGAATTTTCTTAACCTACCCATTTGTACTGGCAACATCTATGACAGCCCCTTATGCCTCTATGGCTGAGCTAATAGAGTATGCTAAGATGGATTCTGTTACTTTGGGACACTTCGGTGACGGTCTAGCTCCTACTAGAGTATCCAAAGCGTTCGCAAAAAGTGCTGGTTTCTCATGGGGATCAGATGCGGCCTTTGACATGTTGGATTGTAATACATTAGCCTCTGGAGATGCAGACGTTATTAATACAACGCTGCAGTTAATACTTCCCTGCCTTGATAAAGTAAAAGTGCTGGCTTCTCTTACAGGAGAACGTATCTCGCTGGCACCAAACGCACCGACAATGGGCGAACTTAATCCAGAGCTTAATATATCGCTTTGGAATGGCCTATTCGTTAGAAAAGGCACACCGCAGGACGTCAGAGATAAAATTGTTGCTTCTGCACAAAAGACAGTAATGGGAGCTCGAGCCCGAGCTGTTGCTGAAGAAACCGGTGCATTAGTTTATTGGATGTCAGCGAAAGAAAGTGCTCATCAGATTTCGAAAGACATCCAAACTATGGAAAGAATCAGCAATTTATTGAACTAAATTTATAAAGGGCCGAAAATAGAGCTTTCGGCCCTTTATCTTTCCCGGAGAGATAAAATGAGCGCTGACTTAGAGAAGAACCGGGGTTCTTTAGAGATAAAAAGAGGACATTTAATTTTTGCGCTGATGTTCATTTTATTGTCTATTAGCCTGCTGTTGCAACTTGAAGAACAAACGAAATGGGTTTTAAAGGTTAAGCTTGCTGCTCAACCAAGGTTTTGGCCAGCGGTCAGTTTGGTTGGTATGGTTTTATTTACTGGTCTTTATATTTTGTATCTTCCTCAAAAAAAACTAGTTCGTGCGGATTGGTTGGAAACACGTAAATGGGTTCAGACTATCGAATTCCCTCTTTGGTTTATGATTTATGTAAATCTGAACCCAATTTTAGGGTATCTACCGTCAACTCTTATTTTTGTTCCAGCTCTTATTTGGCGTATGGGCTATCGTACACCCATTATGTTTAAGAGTGGTGTTGCTTTCTCATTAGTTGTTGTCATTGTATTTAAGTCTTTTTTGGATGTAAAAATTCCGGGAGGAGCAGTTTATGAGTTTTTTCCGGATTCAGTTCGTAATTTCTTTATTTTAAATTTTTGAGCTCATTATGGATTTATTATTCTCAGCAATTGAAATTTTATCTAGGTGGGATGTCTTTCTGGCACTATTAACTGGATCAGTTGGTGGCGTTTTGATCGGAGCAATCCCTGGGGTTGGACCCCCGGTTGCAATAGCAATCCTATTGCCAGCAACATTTTCCATGGATCCGATAGTTGGTTTAACAGTTCTTCTCGGCGTATATGGCTCTTCTATGTATGGAGGTTCGATACCTGCTATCCTTATTAACACTCCCGGAACTGCTGTAAATGCACTGACCACTTATGACGGGTTCCCAATGACGTCGCGAGGCGAAGCCAGACGAGCCTTGTCCTTAGCGTATTCGTCATCTTTTTTTGGGGGTATTTTTTCTATTATCTGTCTAATTTTCTTTGCCCCTGTGTTGGCAAAAATTGCTCCTCTTTTTGGATCTCGAGAAATTTTTCTGGCTGCTCTTTTAGGGCTAATTTTAGTTATCGTGGCTCATCGAGGCCAAGCCTTAATTGCTGCAGCATTGGCTAGTTTAGGAATGTTTATCAACACTGTAGGTCTCGAGCCAGTTAAGTACACTAAACGTTATACGTTTGATCAGTCTTTTTTGGCAGGTGGTATTGATTTAATTGTAGTTGTTTTGGGTTTATTTGCTCTCTCGCAGGCTTTTATTCTGCTCCAAGGAGAGGATAAAAAACTCCATATCCCTCGCTTGCAAGGTAGCTTTTTTCAAGGCTTTAAGGAGTTGTCTCGACATCCCCGTGTTGCGGCAGTGTCAGCCACCCTGGGAGTAGTTATGGGGATGATACCCGGAGTGGGAGAGTTCACTGCGCAATTCCTAAGCTACACGTATGCCCAGCGGACATCGAAGCGCTCAGAAGAGTTTGGCAAAGGTGCACCAGAAGGAATAATAGCAGCTGAAACGGCAAATAATGCGGTTCCAGCTGCTGCAATGATACCTCTTTTGGCTTTAGGGATACCCGGCGAAGCTCTTACGGCCATGATGTTAAGTGTGTTTTATGTCCACAATGTGGTTCCAGGCCCTCAACTGTTCCAAAATCGTATGGATTTTGTCGTAGCGCTTTATTTATCACTTTTAATTCTTAACGTTATGGTTTTGGTTTTTTTATTAATTGCTACGAACCAGTTGATAAAAGTTGTTAAAATTCCAAACCGTTTCTTGGGTGTTTGTGTGCTAACTCTAAGCTTTGTAGGTGTTTATTCACTTCGTAATTCAACAACGGATTGTCTAATAGCAGCTGTTTTTGGCTTATTTGGTTTTATTCTCAAAAGGTTATCCTTACCCATAGTCCCAGTTCTATTGGGTATGGTTTTAGGTGGGATCATGGAGGTTAAGTTACGCAGTGCTATGGCACGGGTAAAAACACCATTTGATTTTATAGACCGCCCAATTGCGATGGCTCTTTTTACTTTGATTATTTTGGTTTTATTGATTCATGTTCGCCAATTGTTAAAAAGTAGAAAAGAACTTAGACAGAAAAATGGTTAACCAAGAGCTGGTCAATAGACTAAGAATTATACTTGTCGATACATCTGACGACACTTACAATACAAAGCCCTTACTTGCGGGAGTGCGGCAAATGGGAAGTACGCTAGATAATCCCTTAAGGCTTGAGAAAAATATACAAATTTTATAACAGTACGGATTGAGTTGTAGGTAGTTAAATGAAGAGCCTTTTAAAGACAATATTAGTAGTAGGAACTTATGATACTAAAGAAGAAGAGCTAAGTTTTTTATGTGAGTGCATAAAAAAGCAAGGTGGAGGGGTTGTAACTATGGATGTGTCCGTCCTCGGGAATTCTAGAACTTCAGCTGATATTTCAAAACATCAGATTGCTGAAATGGCAGAAAGCTCGATCGATTTGGCTATCAATAGTGGGAATGAAAATTCTGCAATGCAAATAATGGGAAGAGGTGCAGCTCTTAAAGCATTGGCATTGTATCAAGATGGTAAAATTGACGGAGTTATTGTCCTTGGGGGAACCATGGGAACCGATCTGGCCTTGGATATATGTAGTGTGCTACCTCTAGGCGTACCGAAATATGTGGTTTCAACGGTTTCTTTTTCGGCAATGCTGCCTCCAGAGAGATTAGCACCTGA
>JAQBUS010000116.1 GCA_027623875.1 Pseudomonadota bacterium | reverse complement strand
ATGTCTCTTTTTCTTATGGAAAACAGACCAATCGCATAAAGGATATATTCTTGTCTGTAAAAAAAGGTGAAAAAATTGGAATAATTGGAGCATCAGGAGCAGGGAAATCTACTTTAGTGTCACTTATTTTACGACTCTATGACGCGGAGGCCGGAGAAATTTTAATTGACGATCAGAACATAAAAACGGTTACGCAAGAAAGCTTAAGGCGCCACATTGGCTTGGTTACACAAGAAACTTCAATGTTTAATCGATCAGCTTTTCAAAACATTCAATATGGGAATCCAAATGCAACAGAAATTGATGTTATTTCAGCCGCAAAAAAGGCTGAGGCACATGAGTTTATTCTTGAGCTCAAAGATCACGAGGGACGAACAGGTTATAAAGCTTACCTTGGTGAAAGAGGCGTAAAACTTTCCGGAGGGCAGAGACAACGAATAGCCATCGCTCGTGCAATAATTAAAGATGCTCCAATATTAATTTTAGACGAGGCAACTAGTGCTCTTGATAGTGAGATTGAGACGTTTATTCAAGTAGCTTTATTGCGAGCAATGGAGGGAAAAACTGTTATAGCAATTGCCCACAGGCTCTCTACAATTGTAAGCATGGATAGAATTATAGTTCTTGATAAAGGTTTAGCGGTAGAGGAGGGGAGCCATAATACTCTCTTAGAAAAAAAAGGTTTATACGCAAAGTATTGGCACAGGCAATCTAGAGGATTTATAGGTATAAATCCTGATAAAAGTTGATGGAAATACTACAAGTAACAAAGCTTAATCATAAAGGTGAAGGCGTGACGGCTGGTGGTTTTTTTATTCCTCGCACACTCCCAGGAGAAAAAGTTTCCTTCAGACCAGATTTAACAGTTAATATAATTGAACCGGCAAATAATCGTATTTCAGCAATTTGCAAACACTATAAGAATTGTGGGGGCTGCTCCATGCAGCATGCCGATGCAGAATTTATAAAAGACTGGAAATCAAAAGTCATAATAAATGGGCTCGAAGCCCGAGGCCTAGAAACAACAATTAGACCCATAGAAACATCAAATAAAAGCTCAAGGCGCAGAGCTAACCTTCACGGCTTAAAGCAAAAAAAAGGTGTTATAGTCGGTTTTTTCCGGAAGAGCTCTGACGAACTAATCTCAACTCCATCCTGTGAGTTACTTCATAAAGAAATAATGGCCGCATTTTATCTTTATGAATGCTTAACTGATATAGGTGCCACACGAAAATCAATTATAGGAATAGCCGTCTCTCTGACTGACACTGGATTAGACATAAGCGTAACGAAAGCGACAACACTAAATCCAGAGACTATTATAAAAATTTCTAACATGTGCAAACCTTATAAGGTAGCACGCCTTACATGGAACGATGAAGTTTTATGCTTATATAACTTGCCAATTATTGAATTTGATAAAACAAAAGTTAACCCACCACCTGGAGCTTTCTTGCAGGCAACAACACATGGTGAGCAAGTGCTTATAAAGAGTGTAACGGAAGCACTAGCAAGTGCAAAAAAGGTAATTGATCTTTTTTCAGGTTGTGGGACGTTTAGTTTCCCAGCTGCTAAAAAAGCAGAGGTCGTATCATTCGACAATACTGAAGCAATGATTAATTCACTAGACATAGGTTGGCGTAATTCCTCCAATCTAAAAAAAATAAGCTCCCACACGCGTGACCTATTTAAACGACCTGTTTTAAAGCACGAATTACTTTCTTTTGATGCTGCTATAATTGACCCACCTCGAGCAGGCGCAGAAAGGCAAACACTCGAAATAGCTAACTCTAAGATTTCACGTGTTGCAGCTATATCCTGCAATCCAATCACATTTTCGCGAGATGCCGAAATTTTAACTAGGGGAGGATTTAATCTTGACTGGGTCCAGCCTGTTGACCAGTTTCTATGGTCCTCCCATATTGAACTGGTCGCGCAATTTACTAGATAAACACCTAGTTTTTGTAACTCATACTTACATAATGTTAGAAATTACTCTCGGGTTTCTGAATTATTTCATATCACTCCCAGTTCTAAAAATCATAATCAAGTTGAAAATAAAAGGTTTGAGTAGAAGAGATGTTGTTTTTTGTAATTCCAGAGAGGGCACTGGATTTACCCTCCCATCTATAGCCAAGAATAGCACTTATATTGTCTTCAGTCTTAAGCTCCATATTATTTAAGTTTTAATACCTAAAATTTGTAATACTTTATCTCTAATATGAGGCGCATTCATAACTGCAACGTCGTACATTTCTTTTGGAGAAGCTTGATCAATAAAAACATCTGGAAGTACAATAGATCTAAAAATAAATCCTTTATCGAACACACCTTTTTCAGACAAATAATGTGCAACATGGCTTCCAAAACCGCCAATCGCACCCTCCTCAATCGTTATTAATGCCTCGTGACCCTTTGCAATTCTAAAAATAAGGTCCTGATCTAAGGGCTTAGCAAACCTAGCATCGATAATGGTTGGCTGTATTCCAAAAGCAATTAATTCCTCTGCGGCCCTTTGAACCTCGAGCAACCTTGTTCCAAAAGAAAGGATAGCAACCCTATTACCCTCACAAATTACGTTTGCTTTTCCAACCTCAATAACCTCTCCGTAAAGTGATAATTCCACCCCAACACCTTCGCCTCTAGGAAATCGAAAAGCACTTGGCCTATCATTTATCTCTACAGCTGTAGCAACCATTTTTTTTAATTCAGCTTCGTCTGAAGCTGCCATAACTACCATGTTTGGTAGGTTTGATAGAAATGCAATATCAAATGCCCCAGCATGACTTGGTCCATCAGACCCCACTAAACCGGCCCGATCAATGGCAAATCGCACTGGCAATTTCTGAAGGGCTACATCATGAACTATTTGATCATATCCCCGTTGTAAAAATGTTGAGTAAATAGCACAAAATGGCTTCATACCAGCAGCGGCAAGACCCGCGGAAAACGTCACGGCATGCTGCTCAGCAATTCCAACATCAAAACATCTATTCGGGAACATATTCTTAAATAAACTTAGGCCCGTTCCATCAGGCATGGCCGCCGTAATAGCAACGATTTTATTATCATTTTCTGCTGCAGAAATTAGGGATTCAGCAAATACTTTTGTGTAGGTTGGTACATTTGATGAGGACTTGGCGACTTCTCCCGTTTCAAAATCAAACTTAGAAGTAGCATGGCCCTTATCAGCAGAATTCTCCGCCGGTGCATATCCCTTACCTTTTTTGGTGCATACGTGAATTAAAGTAGGTCCGTCGGCGCGATTTTTAACGGTACGTAAGACGGACAGCAATTGCTCAAGATCATGGCCGTCAATAGGTCCAACGTATGAAAAACCAAAATCCTCAAAAATAGTTCCACCAACAGTAAGCCCTTTTACAGCATCTTTTGCCCTGCGCGCTCCTTCTTTAAAGGGCTCTGGCAAAAGAGACACAGCCTCTTTTGCCATAGATTTTAAATCCTGGAAGGGCTGGCCGGAATAAAGTCGAGTTAAATATGAAGACATTGCTCCAACCGGAGGAGAAATAGACATGTCATTGTCATTTAAAATAACAAATAGGCGTTTGTTTAAATATCCAGCATTATTCAAGGCCTCATATGCCATTCCCGCGCTGATAGCCCCGTCCCCAATCACTGCTACGCAGTCACCCAACCCGGTTGCCGTTACTCCCCCTAAGTCTCTGGCAACCGCCATACCCAAAGCAGCTGATATCGATGTGGAGCTGTGTGCCGCCCCAAAAGGGTCATAAGGGCTCTCACTTCGTTTTGTAAAACCGCTTAACCCACCTTTTGCTCTCAAAGTTCGAATTCGATCTCTTCTTCCAGTTAATATTTTATGTGGGTAAGTTTGATGACCTACATCCCAAATAATTTGATCTTTTGGAGCGTCAAAAATTGAATGAAGGGCAACCGTTAATTCCACCACTCCTAGTCCTGCCCCCAAATGACCCCCAGTTTCAGATACAGCTGAAATAGTTTCCAAACGTAATTCATCCGCTAAAGCCCTAAGTTCAAGATCAGATAAACCCTTAAGGTCATCTGGTGTCTGAATACGATCAAGTAAAGGCGTTTTAGGTCTGTATTTCATAAATTTCTTTCAAGCTTTATAGATCGCGTGAGATAACAAATTGGGCTGCTGCCTTCAAGCCTTCTGTTCCATTGGGGTAAGAGGAAATTGTATCAATTGCCTCCTCTATTAAAACCGACGCTCTTAATTTTGCCCCCTCTAACCCTAAAAGATTTACGAATGTAGCCTTACCAGCTTTAAAATCTTTATTAAGTTTCTTTCCAACTCTCTCAAATTCCCCCTCAACATCCAAAATATCGTCTGTAATTTGATAAGCTAGACCAAGTAAACGGGCGTACTTTGACATTGAGGTAGAATCTTCTTTAGCCATTATTGGCCCTACTTTAGCTGAGCACTCAATTAAAGCACCAGTTTTTTTCATTTGAAGCCCTACAACGGACTCATAGTCTAGGGGCTCATTCGCCTTTTCTGCCTCTATATCAAGCATTTGACCTAAAATCATTCCAGTAGCGCCAATTGCTATAGACAGCTCGCGTATTAATGACAAACATATCTCGGGGTCATTAGACGTATTCTTGCTGGCCAATACCTCAAAAGCCAGTGCTTGTAGAGCATCGCCTGTAAGAACTGCTGTTGCCTCATTCCACTTAACATGAACAGTTGGATGACCACGGCGAAGTTTATCATCATCCATACAAGGAAGGTCATCATGCACTAAAGAGTAGGCGTGAATAGCTTCGACCGCTGTCGCCACGCGAATTGCTTCTTTAGAAGAAACTCCATGGAGCCGTGCACTCTGAAGGACTAAAAATGCCCGAAAACATTTCCCACCCTTGCATGCGTAAAGCATGGGCTCAGCAATAACTTGATTAAAACCAGAAAGTTCTTCACGTAGTGTAAATTCTACACGTTTTTGCGTGTCCTCTAGCTCTGAAAAAAACACTTTTAGCTTCCTTCAGTAAAGGGCGTTGTTCCTGTAGGCTGGCCATCTCTTGTTAAAGTGATTTGCTGTACTTTTTCTTCTGCCTCTTTAAGTTTCTCTTCACACTTTGTCTTTAACTCAGCGCCTCTCTCATATAACTTAATTGAGCTTTCGAGAGGTACATCCCCGCGTTCTAACTGATCAACCACTTTCTCCAGCTCTCCCATTGCTTGCTCAAAAGACATTTCTGATATTAAAATTTCAGACATTAGTGGCCCCTTTTTAATAAAACTTCTAAATGCAACTTAACCGATGCAGCTAATGCCTCAAGATCATAACCACCCTCGAGAGTCGAGACGATAC
>JAQBUS010000115.1 GCA_027623875.1 Pseudomonadota bacterium | reverse complement strand
AATGACGAAAAAACTAAAATAGAAAATAGAAAATTAAAAAACGGGCCAGCGGCTACTGTGAGGGTTCGTTTCAGTAAACTCGCCCCGGTTATAGTCTCTTCTGTTTTTAGGTTTTTTGGCAGGCCCTCACCAACAGGCTCGCTGGTAAACTTAACGTATCCTCCCAGTTGAAACATAGATATTTGCCACTTGGTCCCCCGTTTGTCATATTTCGACAAAAGAACGGGGCCAAATCCGAGACTAAAAACCTCTGCGTGGATACCACACCACCGACCGACAATATAATGACCATATTCATGAACACTGACAATAACGCCAAGCGCCAACAAAAAGGCCACGACTGAACCCAGTGTTCCATCCATTAAGCTACTCATGCAAACTGTCCATATGGAATTTCAATTTTCTTACATTCATTTTTTTATCACAAAATTATTGGCAATCTCTCTGCTAACTCGATTTACTTCGATTATATTCTCAAGAACATGCTCCATTTTCAAGACGCTCCCCTTTCCCTCTAGAGCACTTAAAGTGCCACTTACAACAGAAGACATATCTAAAAATCCAATTTCTCCCGAAATAAACCGATCAAGTGCAATTTCTTTTGATGCATTAAATGCTGCTCCCATTAGCCCACCATAATTCATAACTTCTCGAGCAATGAGTAAGGCTGCAGAAAGTTCTCCTGAAACTTTTTCGAAATTAAGTGCTCCGATCTCACTAAGATCTATACGGTTTACTGGTGACAAAAAATGCCTAGGCCAAGCTAATGCAAACCCTATACAATGACGCATATCATTGTCACTCATATGGGCAATTAAGCTACCATCATTGAACCCCACCAAAGAATGAATACGACTTTCTGGATGAATTAAAACCTCTAATTTATCTGCTGAAACATTAAAGTATTCTTTAGTTTCGATTAGCTCCATTGCCTTATTAAACATAGATGCTGAGTCAATAGATATTCGCAATCCCATATCCCAAGTTGGATGTTTTGAGGCCTGCTCAGGTGTCACAAACCTTAAATCTTCATAGCTCCAGCCCCTAAATGGACCTCCAGAAGCCGTTATAATAATTTTTTCTACGTTTAATACATCCTTGCCCTCAAGAATTTGAAAAATGCCTGAATGCTCACTATCGACAGGAATTATTTTTGATCCAAAAACCTTAGCTTGGCTCATAAGTAGCGGACCAGCTGCAACCAAGGATTCCTTATTAGATAGAGCTAAAACGCCACCATGTTTCAGTGAACGAAGGCTTGACTCTAATCCCTCAAATCCAATTATAGCAGACACAAAAACATCCGAAGGTATATCTGAGACCTCCCTTAGTCCTTGGACACCAGCAACCACCCGAATATTAGTATCAGACAGGAGCTCTTTTAGTCTTAAATACTCATCCTCAAATGCCGTTGCTACAATTTCGGGATTAAGTAACCTTGCTTGCTCTGCCAACTTAGTTAAATTTCTGCCGCCGGTAAGGCCGACTACTTCAAAAAGTTCTTTATTAGAATCCAGTAGGTTAACTGTATTTTGACCGATTGAACCGGTTGACCCAAAGACTGTGACTTTACGCAGATAACTCATAACACAACATAGGATAAAAAGCCGTAACCAAAGCCAGCGCCGATTATACCATCAAAACGATCCAAAAAACCCCCGTGCCCTGGTAATAAATTTGAGCTATCCTTTACTTGAGCTCTTCTCTTTAAGTAACTCTCAAGAAAATCTCCAGCTTGAGAAAATAAGGATAAAGAAAAACCAATCAAAACAGCAAATAAAATTGACTCGAAGAGATATGATCCGAAAATTGCTACAATAATAGCTCCAACCCATCCACCAAACAATCCAGACCAGGTCTTATTTGGGCTTAAAGCCTTACTTACTTTAGGGCCACCCAAAAATTTCCCAACAAAATAACCGGAGATGTCCGTAACCATAACCACCGCTAGTAAGAAAATGAGAAATCTTTTATCTTGATTAAAAAGGTCCCATATAGAAAAAGAAGAAAAACATAAGGCGGCGCCAAAAACCAAAAATATAAAACTATTAGTCCGGAAGACAACTAATCGATTAAGCTCAATGATAAAAATTACACACGTAATAAGCAGCGCCAAAGCAAAATAAACACCGCCCAAGTAAATCAAAACGCCATAAACTAAAATTAGAACCACTGCGGTTTTAAATCGAAGGAGTAAATCGTCATATTTTCTGCCCATAAAGAGTGCCTTCACTGAAATTAAAAACCTATAAGGGCTAATTTATTTTAACTTACATCACATACAAAATATAAATTTTTATTATACTTGCATGATTTCTTCTTGCTTTTGGGCGAGGGCTTCATCGATCCTTTTTATTTGATCATTGGTCATATCTTGAACCTCAGATTCCCAAAGTGTCTGATCATCCTCTGACATTCCATCAATCTTAGCTTTCTTAATCTGATCCATACCGTCTCTGCGAACATTTCGAACCGAAATTCGAGCACTCTCCGCGTATTGAGCGGCTACTTTTGTAAGCTCGCGGCGCCTTTCTTCGTTAAGCTCTGGTATAGGCAACATAATAATTGTTCCATTTAGCTGAGGGTTTATACCTAAACCGCTTTCACGTAGCGCTTTTTCTACCTTATCAACCAAACTCTTATCCCAAACATTTATAGTCAACATACGTGACTCCGGGACGTTTACAGTTCCGACTTGGTTGATTGGCGTCAAGGATCCATAGGCATCAACCATAATCGGGTCTAACATTGAAGAGGAAGCCCTTCCGGTACGCAAAGAACCAAACTCTACCCTTAAAGATTTAAGTGCTCCATCCATCCGGCGTTGTAAGTCATCCGTATCAATCATAATTTCTTCCATTTTAATTCCTTACCCAATTTACTTTAATGATTTACCACTGTGCATGCACCGGTCCCAGCCAAAATTCCTTTAAAGCCTCCCTCTTCATCTAACGAGAAAACAATGATTGGTAGATTGTTATCTCGTGCAAGAGCAATAGCTGAGGCATCCATGACTTCTAACCTCTTCTGTAAAACCTCGTCATAACTTATATTCATATATCTAACAGCATCAGAGAATTTTTTTGGGTCCTTATCGTATACACCATTAACTTTTGTTCCCTTAAAGATAGCCTCACATCTCATTTCAGTAGCTCTAAGAGTTGCCGCCGTATCAGTAGTAAAATATGGATTACCTGTCCCAGCAGCAAAAATACACACTCTTCCCTTTTCGAGATGTCGTACCGCACGCCTTCTTATGTAGGGCTCACAAACTTGATCCATAGGAATGGCGGAAATGACACGCGTGTGAACTCCAACACCCTCCAGAGCGCCCTGCATAGCTAAGGCATTCATGACAGTGGCCAACATGCCCATATAGTCTGCGGTTGTTCTCTCCATACCTTGTGCGCTTCCCTGTAGCCCCCTAAAGATATTTCCGCCACCAATGACCATACATATTTCTATACCCATATCATGTACCGAACGAACCTCTCGAGCAATTCGTTCAACAGTTGGGGGATTTAAACCATAACCTAAATCACCCATTAAGGCCTCACCAGAGATCTTTAACATCACCCGCTTGTATGGTTTTTCTTTAGAATTATGATTACTCATGACTAAGCCCTAACTTTTTAATGAACTGTTTGACAGGTATTAGTATTAAAAGCTAACAAGTTGCAACGCCTCAAACCAGTAGACACACAATCTTTTTTAATTTTATAAGAAAAAATGACCTCTAGTTTTAAAAACAACTTGGAAGATGAGATGCCGGTGCTGATTGCAGGTCCCACTGCTTCTGGCAAATCTAAGCTTGCCCTATCAATTGCAAATAAATCGGGTGGGGTAATCATAAACGCTGACTCAATGCAGGTATATGACTGTTGGCAACTATTATCGGCAAGACCTTCTGAAGATGACCTGAGAACATCTACACACGAACTATATGGCCATGTAAACTTCCAAAGCAAATATTCCACAGGCCATTGGCTCCGAGATATAAAGAAAATTTTAACAAAAAGACAACGTCCTATTATTGTTGGAGGAACCGGCCTATACTTTAGCGCTCTACTGAACGGTTTATCCGAGATTCCAATGATAAGCGAACTTACCCGCACTCAAGCGAATAGTTTGCCAATTGACAGCTTATTTAAGGAACTTGACGATGAGACTAAGTCTAAATTAGATCCAAAAAATAAACCCAGGATTCAAAGAGCCTGGGAAGTGCTAAAAGAGACGGGTATCCCGCTCATAGAATGGCAATCTAATACGCCTCCTCCATTACTAAACTTAAACGAAGTAAACACAATCCTGATGCACGTTGATAAAAATGTGTTGGAAGCGAACATCACAAGTAGGTTCGACAAAATGTTAAAAAATGGGGTGTTAGAGGAAGTTACTGCTATGAAAAATGGCTGGGATGTCAACAAAACCTACACAAAAGTAATAGGTGGCTCTCAATTGATTTCGTATTTGAATGGTACAACCTCACTTGAGGAAGCGCGCGAGAAAACTATTATTGCCTCCAGGCAGTACGCAAAAAGACAAAGAACTTGGTTTAGATCAAATATGTCAAACTGGAAACCCTTTTTGGCTTGAACTACTTCTGTAATCTTAGAATTAATGGATTATGTTACTCTCTATCCCCTCACCCAAGTCTATTTAATAGGTTTTGATAAACTATCGAAACAGTTGAAACTGTTGAGTTTTCACTCCATAAAATCAAGATCAGGTGTCGGTAATCCTTTGCATTGCGTCTTTTTTTCTTTGACCAAGGTTACGGTATTAAATTAGTTTGCTTGTACAAAATGTATTAAACTGATACAAAAAGGTACTTAGCTCTATGCTCTAGACCAATAATAAGTAAATTGTAAAACGGGGAAGTTTATAAAATGAATAAAAAAACGTTAAACGGTAAACCAATGCACAAAGCCGTACACATGTACGCAAAAGAGTTTTCCGAAGGAAAACTTGATAGAAGAGAATTTATGGCTCGTGCGACTGCTCTGGGCGTAACTGCCGCAGCAGCTTACGGAATGATCGGCGTGTCGGCACCAGCTATTGCGGGTGCTCACGAAAAACAAGGCGGCACTCTACGTTTTCAGATGGACATAATGGCTCTTAAAGATCCCAGAACTTACGACTGGACACAGCTTGCGACTTACACCGCTGGCTGGTTAGAGTACTTGGTTGAGTATAATAGTGACGGTTCAGTTGCTCCAATGCTATTATCTGGCTGGAGCGCTAATGAAGACGCCACACAATATACTATTAATGTACGAAAAGGTGTTAAGTGGAATAATGGTGAAGACTTCACTGCTGATGATGTT
>JAQBUS010000114.1 GCA_027623875.1 Pseudomonadota bacterium | reverse complement strand
GCAACGGGAGGTTTTTTCAATAACGGGAGCCCTTTTTCTTTATCAATGGGTTGCGGAAGTTGGGGCGGCAATTCAATTGATGAAAATCTAAATTGGGAACACTTTGTAAATAAAGTTAACATAGTAAGAGAAATACCCGAGAACCGCCCAAGTTTAGAAGATATATTTTCAAATTATTGGGCTGCACACGGCGAATGACTCTTTCTGTTCGAGATCTGGTTGAAAAGAATTCAAAGAACTACCCAGACGAAACTTGGCTCTTTTCACCTGCGACGGGAAAAGAAATTACTTGGAAAAGTGCTTCCTTAATTGCACAAAACATAGCAGAAAATTTAACGCTCTTAGGTTTGCAGAAAGGTGATCCCGTTGGTATCGCTGCACACAACTCAGTTGGGGGTTGCTTAGCTTTTTTAGGAATTACTTACGGCGGATTTCTTGCAACACCCTTAAATTTAGTTTCCGGCCATAAGGCAATTGAGTATGTTATAAAGCATTCAAAATTAAAAACTTTAATACTTTCCGATACGTCCAAAAACTTAATAGAGGAAGCTCTAAAGGACTCAGATACTCCTATCAAAATTTTGCACTTAGACCCAGACAAAGGCCCTTTATTTTCAAACTTAGCTGGTGGAAAAGTGGAAACCCCGCATCTCAATGACATCCAGGGGTCTGATCCTGGATTGCTAATGTATACATCTGGAACTACGGGAAAGCCAAAAGGTGTTATTTTAAGTCACTTGAACCTAATTTCTTCTGGGCAGAACGTAGTTAATGCGCACGGCATAAATCACCATGATAGAGCTATGTGTATTCTTCCCATTTATCATATCAATGGACTGTGTGTAACAGTTATGGGCACAATCGTTTCCGCCAGTGGTCTTGTAATGCCATATAAATTTTCTTTAAGCGGTTTCTGGGATGAAATTTATAAATTTAAGTGCAGTTGGTTTAGCGCTGTCCCGACTCTTTTTTCCTATCTTATAAATGACAAGAAAAACATAAAAATTGATCTTAAACGTCTTCGTTTTGCTAGATCAGCATCCGCACCGCTAGCGCCCGAAATTCACAGACGCTTTGAAAGTAGATTTGGCATCCCAATTATTGAAACCATGGGCCTAACCGAAACAGGTGCGCAAATCTTGTCAAACCCTATGCCTCCTAAAAAGCGTAAAATCGGCTCTGCCGGTCAAGGGGTTGGGAATGAAATCAGGATTTCTGACCCTGATTTAACGACTTTAGGTGCAAACAGTGTGGGCGAAATATTAGTGCGCGGACCAAATGTCATGACAGGTTACCTCAATCAACCCGAAGAAACTGCAAAAACAATCACTCCAGATCTGTGGCTCCGAACCGGCGACCTCGGTTATATGGACGAAGATGGCTTTGTTTTTGTTACCGGCAGGATAAAAGAGTTAATAATAAAGGGTGGCGAAAACATAGCCCCAAGGGAAATAGATGAAGTCTTATTACTGCACGAGGATATACTCGAGGCAGCAGCTTTTTCAGTGCCCTGCCAGAGTTATGGCGAACGGGTTGAGGCATGTGTGATTTTAAAGTCCCGAAGAAAGCCTACAGAGTTACAAATTTTAGAATTTTGTCAGTCAAAATTAGGAAGCTTCAAATCTCCGGATAAAATTCATTTTGAAGAAAGCCTACCAAAAGGCCCCTCTGGAAAAATTCAACGTTTAAAACTCTTTGAATATGTCTACAAAAAAACGACACTAATTTAATAAAATAACAACAAACACCAAAATCTTGAAAGAATCCAATTGCAACTATTCTTCAATCAGTCGATACATAATCAACATAAAGAAGGACCGGAGGACACATGGAATACTATACACCTGAGAGTTTTAATAAGGCTTCAGAGATCGCGACAAATGCCCAGGGGATAACACGGTTCCTCGCAGGTGGCACAGATGTACTCGTGCAACTTCGCACAGACATGATTTCTCCAGATATCTTAATAGATATTAAGAATATTCCTGGAGCCAAAGAAATAGAGTGTTTAGCCGATGGAAGTTGGCGCATTGGTGCTGCAGTAACCGGAGCCGAAATGTCCGAGCACTCTGAATTAAAAGCTCAATGGCCAGGACTAGTTGAAGCAATGGATTTAATCGGTTCAACCCAAATTCAAGGGCGTGCTACACTAGTCGGCAATCTTTGCAATGGCTCTCCAGCGGCAGACTCTGTCCCCGCAATGATGGCAGCTAATGCGAGCGTTTTAGTAGTTGGCCCCAACGGCACACGAGAGCTTTCGGTTCAAGATATGCCAGTAAGTCCTGGAAAAACCTCTCTTTCAAAAGGCGAAGTTATTTCTGCTGTTCTTATTCCAGCAAGAGGAAATAATGGGGGCGATGCCTACCTTAGATTTATACCACGTACTGAAATGGATATTGCCGTAGTCGGGTGCGGCGTTAATCTGCGCACAGACGGGGAAATCATAACCGAAGCACGATTATGCCTAGGTGCAGTTACGCCAACTATCCAGGTAGTGAGTGAAGTGACGAAATTACTGGTGGGGAATAAACTAGATCAGACTATTCTGGATGCGGTAGCCAAAGCTGCCAGTGCTGCCAGCAAACCAATAACGGATAAGCGAGGTACAATTGAATACCGCATCGAAGTAGCTGGAGTATTAGCTAAACGGGCAACTAAGATAGCATATGATCGAGCGAGGGGTTTGAAATGAATAAAATTCATGTAAGCACAACAGTAAATGGGGATGACACAGAGTTTCTTTGCGATCCTCGAGAGACCTTATTAGACTGCCTGAGAGATAAACTAAACCTTACTGGGGCAAAAGAAGGATGCGGAACAGGAGACTGTGGGGCCTGTTCTGTTACTCTGGACGACCGACTTGTTTGCTCTTGCCTAGTTCTTGGAGCAGAAGCTGAAGGAAAGAAAATTCAAACAGTAGAGGGGATCGCCAATGGAGATCAACTACATCCCTTACAAAAGAAATTTATAGAATATGCAGCATTGCAATGCGGTATCTGTACACCTGGAATTTTGGTGGCAACTAAATCTCTATTAGAAAAAAACCCTAACCCAACGGAAACTGAAGTAAGATACTGGTTAGCTGGTAATTTATGCCGGTGTACAGGATATGACAAAATTATACGTGCCATAATGGACACGGCAGCAGATATGCGGGAGGCTCACTAATGGCTTTAGATGAACAAAAGACTGATGGTTTTAAATATGTAGGAACCCGGCCTAACAGACCGGACGGTCTAGATAAAGTAACAGGTCGAGCAAAATTTGGTGCTGACATGTCTGCTCCTGGAATGCTTCATGGAGCGATCCTTAGATCTCCCCATGCACATGCCCGCATCATTAAAATAGATACTAGTGCGGCTGAAGCACTAACCGGGGTTAAAGCTATTGTCACACGAGCAGATTTTTCAAAAAATATCAAATTTGCACCCGGCTCAAAAGGAGCGACTTGGAGCGTTCTTGAAAATGTAATGGCAAACGAAAAAGTTTTATACGACGGCCATGCCTTAGCTGCCGTTGCAGCCACGTCACAGTTAATAGCACGAGATGCAATAAAATTAATAAAAGTAGAGTACGAAATTTTACCTCACGTTACGGATGTAGATAAGGCAATGGCTCCTGGAGCTCCCATTATACGGGAAGGCACCGCTGATAGTTCGGTTCCTGACGGATACCATCCCAACGTAGTCGGATATCACAACAGTGGTCATGGCGATGTGGCTGCTGGGTTTAAAGAAGCAGACCTAATAATAGAAGACAGTTTTTCTACAGAGGCTACCCATCAAGGATATATAGAACCGCACGCCTGTCTGGCAACATTAGGACAAGACGGTAAAGGCGAGCTTTGGTGCACCACACAAGGCCATTGGGCTGCTCAAAAAATATGTGCGGCTCTTTTAGATCTGGAAACAAGTCAACTAAGAGTAACAGCCTCAGAAATCGGGGGTGGTTTTGGTGGAAAAACTACTGTTTTTATCGAGCCAGTTGCGTTGGCATTGGCCCGCAAGGCTAATCGACCTGTTAAATTAGTAATGAGCCGTTCAGAGGTTTTTCGTGCAACCGGACCGACCGCTTCAACGTCAATGGACATTAAGATCGGTATGAAAAAAGATGGGACTATAACTGCAGCACAAGGCACGTTTCGATTGCAAGGGGGAGCTTTCCCTGGCGCACCTGGCAATTTCACTGCAATGTGTGCATTTGCCCCCTATTCTCTAAAAAATGTTAACCAAATTGGTTATGATGTTATGTCAAATCGACCCAAACAAGCAGCCTATAGGGCGCCTGGATCACCCATGGCAGCCTTTGCTGTGGAATCGATAATAGATGAGCTTTGTAACCAACTAGACTTAGATCCGTTTGAAGTTAGATTAAAAAATGCTTCCCGTAAGGGCACCAAGGCAAGTTTTGGGCCTCGTTTTGATGACATTGGCCTTGTTGAAACTCTTGAAGCAGCCAAAGCTCATCCGCACTACTCTGCACCACTTAAGGAGGGCCAAGGTCGTGGTGTTTCTTGTGGTTTTTGGTTTAATTTTGGTGGGGAAACATCCGTAACCCTAGCACTGTCACTAGATGGCACTGCCCAAATTTCTGTAGGGACACCAGATGTAGGTGGCAGTCGAGCATCAATAGCATTAATGGCAGCTGAAGAGTTGGGCATTCCCTACGAACATATCAGAGTGACAGTCGCTGACACTGCAACTCTTGGATACAACGAAATCAGCCACGGATCTCGCGTTACATATGCCTCTGGCTTAGCAACAATTAAGGCCGCTAGAGACGCTATAAAAAAACTTTGTAAGCGTGCTGCTATAAAATGGGATATCCCTGAAGATGCCGTAAAATGGCAAGATGGGTGCGCAGTTCCATCTGGACCAAATGCTGGGGACTTTGATCCTATTCCCATTAAGCAGCTTACAGCTACAATGGGCGCTACTGGTGGCCCTATTGTAGGCCATTTTGAGGCTAATCCAGAGGGTGCAGGTGTCAGCTTTGCAACTCATATTGTCGATGCTGAAGTAGATAAAGAAACCGGGAAAACCAGCATAATTCGATATACTGTTGTTCAGGATGCGGGTAAGGCAATACACCCAACATATGTGGAAGGTCAGTTTCAAGGTGGGGCGGCCCAAGGAATCGGGTGGGCACTAAACGAGGAATATATATATGGCGAAGACGGACGCTTACAAAACTCTGGTTTTCTAGATTACCGTATTCCTCTAGCTTCAGACCTACCAATGATTGACACAGTAATAGTTGAAGTGCCTAATCCTGGCCATCCCTACGGAGTACGTGGTGTGGGGGAAACTTCTATATGCCCACCGCTTGCGGCAATAGCA
>JAQBUS010000113.1 GCA_027623875.1 Pseudomonadota bacterium | reverse complement strand
ATTTTGTTGGGTCCGCACTCCCTAATGTTACAGAGTGGCAATATCTTAATCTTAACTACGTCGCAAAAGCAAAAATAGATCAAGATGCCTGTATTAAATGCGGCCGTTGTTATGCGGCTTGTGAAGATACTTCGCATCAAGCGATTCAAATTGGCGAAGATAGAGTATTTGAAGTTATTGATGCAGAATGTGTAGCATGTAATTTGTGTGTGGACGTATGCCCAGTCGATAATTGCATTACTATGGTTCAAATGGCTCCAGGTGAATTAGATACAAGGACTGGAAAAATTGTAGAAGAAGGCTATGCTAATTGGACCAATCATCCAAATAATACTGCTTCTACTGCTGCTGAGTAGTTTAGTTCTGTGGGTTTTCTTTTAAACCCCTCTTAGGTAGTCTAACTGGGTTTAAGTAATCTGGAAAAGAGAGTTTCAAGATAGACGCTGGCATTTTCGAATGGTTTTTCGTTTGTTAGAACTGCCCTGATTTGTGTGTCGAAGTCTGCATAATGTTGAGTTAGTGACCATATCGAGAATATTAGGTGGTATGGGTGAATTGGCAAAATCAACCCTTCATCCGACCATTTTTGAATTATTTTTGTTTTCTCATCAACTAAATATTTTAACTCCCCCTTTAAGACGTCTTTAATAATTGGGGCTCCTTGTAAAATTTCATTCGCGAATAATCTACTCTCTTTTGGAAGAGTTTTACTTAAGTAAAGCTTTCTACGCACATAGCCCATAACCTCTTCAAATGGATCTCCTTCTGAATTCAGGCTTCTTAAGGGATCTAACCAATTTTCCAGCAAACCTGACAAGAGCTCTCTATGGATTGCCTCCTTGGATGGGAAATAATATAATAAATTCGGTTTTGATAAACCGGACTGTTTAGCTATTTGGTCTAATTTAGAGCCTCGAAAGCCATATTTAGAAAATATGTCTAGAGCGGCTTTCATAATGAAATCTTTATTCTTTTTTTGTATCCGCGACTGCCCATTTCCCATTTTGTAGCCCTTCATTATATCTTACCCTAGTTATCTAGCATGTTATTTCAAAAGTGTTTAGTGAGTACTTGACTGTATATGATGCTATGCTAGCGTTACTTTGACCAGTTGGTAAAATAAAAAAAGAGGTAAAAATGTCCGCTCCAGGAGAAAACTTAAAGATAAATGGTGAACGACTATGGGAAAGTTTAATGGAGATGGCCAAAATTGGTCCAGGAATATCTGGAGGCAATAACCGGCAGACCTTAACAGATGACGACGCCAAGGGACGGTCCTTGTTTGAATCATGGTGTAAGGCAGCTGGTTGCACCATGGGACTTGATCAGATGGGTAATATGTTTGCCCGAAGAGAGGGATCAGATTCAGAGGCACTTCCCGTTTATGTGGGGTCGCATTTAGATACTCAGCCCACCGGAGGGAAATATGACGGGATCTTAGGGGTTCTAGGGGGGTTAGAAATTATTAGATCTCTAAATGACCTTTCAATAAAAACTAAACATCCGATTGTTGTTGCCAATTTTACGAATGAGGAGGGCACTAGATATGCGCCACCTATGCTTTCGTCAGGTGTTTTCGTAGGAATTCATGAGCAAGAATGGGCATACGATAGGATCGATGCTGACGGAAAAAAATTTGGGGACGAGCTGAAAAGGATTGGATGGCGTGGTGATGAAGAAACTGGCGCTCGCAAGATGCATGCTTTTTTTGAATTGCACATTGAACAGGGTCCGATACTGGAGTCCGAGAATAAGGACATTGGTGTTGTAACTCATGGACAGGGTCTCAGCTGGATACAAGTGACAATCCTTGGAACAGACAGCCATACTGGTTCTACGCCTATGCCTATGAGGAAGAATGCGGGTCTCGGTATGGCTAGGGTTTTGGAGCTAGTTGAAACCATAGCACTTTCACACAAACCGCATGCTGTTGGCGCAGTCGGTCATATAGATATATATCCCAACTCCCGAAATGTTATACCCGGTAAAGCTGTTTTTACTATAGATTTCCGTTCCCCTGATATAGCGGTTATTGCTGATATGGAAAAAAGTCTAAGCGAGGGTGCTCAAGAGATATGTAAGCATATGGGTTTAGATGTTCATTTAGAAAAGGTCGGTGGGTTTGATCCGGTTACATTTGACGAAGGATGTGTAAGTTCGGTAAGAGCGGCATCTGAGCGTCTTGGATATTCGCATATGGATTTAATTTCTGGAGCAGGTCATGACGCGTGTTGGATTAATCGAGTAGCGCCCACTGCCATGATAATGTGTCCATGTGTGGGTGGATTAAGCCATAACGAAGCTGAAGAAATTACAATGGATTGGGCTTCTTCTGGGGCTAATGTATTGTTTCATGCCGTTTTGGAAACTGCCGAAATCGTAGATTAGAGTATAAACAGCATTTTAAATTCATTTTAACATTAGCCCTAGTGGCAAAGACTTTTGGGAGAAATACGATGACTAAGGTTATTAAAAATGGTACTGTCTGTACTGCAGATAGAAGTTGGAAAGCAGATGTTTTAATTGATGGTGAAATTATTAAACAGATTGGAGAAGATCTGTCAGGTGACGAGTATATTGATGCAGAAGGAGCCTATGTTATTCCCGGCGGGATCGATCCTCACACCCATTTAGAAATGCCATTTATGGGAACTACAGCAGCAGAGACTTTCGAAACAGGAACATGGGCGGCAGCGGCCGGTGGGACAACCATGATTGTCGACTTTTGTTTGCCTGGGGAAGACGGATCAATAAAGAATGCTATTAATGAGTGGCATCGAAAGTCTGCTCCGCAGATTTGTTCAGATGTTGGCTATCATATGGCCATAACTGGTTGGAATGAAAATGTTTTCACTGAAATGGAAGACGCAGTGAAAATGGGGGTTAATTCTTTTAAACATTTTATGGCCTATAAAGGTGCTTTAATGATTGAAGATGATGAAATGTTTGCAAGCTTTAAACGCTGTGCTGAACTTGGCGCCCTTCCTATGGTCCATGCTGAAAACGGAGATTTGATAGCGGAATTGCAACAGAAATATTTTGATGAGGGAATCACCGGACCGGAAGGACATGCCTTCTCGCGGCCACCAGAACTTGAAGGTGAGGCAGCCAATAGGGCTATTACTATAGCTGATACGGCAGGTGTCCCTCTTTATATCGTTCACGTATCTTGTGAGCAAACACATGAGGCTATCAGACGAGCAAGACAAAAGGGAATGCGAGTGTATGGGGAGCCATTAATTCAATTTTTGACTTTGGATGAAAGAGAATATTTTAATAAAGATTGGAACCATGCCGCTAGACGGGTTATGAGCCCTCCCTTCAGATCCAAAGACCATCAAGATAGTCTATGGGCAGGGCTGCAGTCTGGATCCTTACAGGTAGTTGCGACTGATCACGCTGCATTTAATACAGAGCAAAAACGAGCTGGCTTAAATGACTTTCGTATAATTCCTAACGGGTCGAATGGGTTAGAAGAGAGGCTTGCAGTTCTTTGGACAGAAGGAGTGGAAACTGGTCGCCTTACCCCGAATGAATTCGTTGCAGTAACCTCCACTAATATTGCAAAGATTTTAAACATTTACCCAAAAAAGGGTGCTATAGTAGAAGGAGCAGATGCCGATATTGTTGTTTGGGATCCGAAGATTACCAAAACTATTTCACCTACCAATCACCATTCGATACTAGATTATAATGTATTTGAAAACTTTCAAGTTAGTGCTCAAGCTCGTTATACATTGAATCGAGGGGATGTAATTTGGGCTTGGGGGCAAAACAGTCAACCGCAACCAGGACGTGGAAGATTTGTTCCTCGTCCAGCTTTTCCATCTGCACATGAGGCTTTAAGTAAATGGAAAACTTTAAACTCTCCCCGCCGTATTGATCGAGACCCTCTAAACATCCCAGCCGGTATTTAGTCTTAATGAAAGGACCATTGTGTTCCAGCCACCCGTGATCCACGTCACTGATCTTAACTTGACCTTTAAAACTAACGACGGCCCAGTAAATGCTCTTAGCAATGTTAATTTGTCTATTGAAAAGGGAGATTTCGTTTCTTTTATCGGACCGTCAGGCTGTGGAAAAACAACTCTCTTACGAGTTTTGGCTGATTTAGATCAACCTACTAGTGGAAGTGTTCTCGTAAATGGAGTTACTCCCGAACAGGCACGAATGTCCAGAGCTTATGGATATGTGTTTCAGGCGGCCGGTTTGTATCCTTGGAGAACTATCGGTGCAAATATTAAATTACCATTGGAAATAATGGGATATTCAAAAGATGAGCAAAAAACGAGAGTTGCAAAGGTTTTAAATCTTGTGGAGCTATCGGGATTTGAAAATAAGTTCCCGTGGCAGTTATCTGGTGGAATGCAACAAAGAGCGAGCATTGCAAGAGCGCTGGCATTTGATGCAGATATCTTGTTAATGGATGAACCATTTGGGGCCCTGGATGAAATTGTTAGAGATCGGTTAAATGAGCAATTATTAGAAATATGGAAATCTAATAGTAAAACGATATGTTTTGTTACCCATTCTATTCCAGAAGCTGTCTACCTTTCGACTAAAATAGTTGTTATGTCTCCCAGACCGGGGCGTATTATTGATGTCATTTCAAGTGATCTTCCTGCGGATAGGCCTCTTGAAATAAGGGACAGCAAGGAGTTCATTGCCGTATCCAAGAGGGTCAGGGAAGGGCTTAGAGCTGGGCATAGTTATGAGTAAAACCGGCATTAGAATATTACCTATTATATCTGTTGTAGGGTTTATTTTTGTTTTTTGGTGGGGTTTTTCGATTGTTCTAAATTCTCCCTGGGCATATGATCAGGCGAAAAGGAATTCTGTAACTTTATCTTTTTCTGAACTTGTTGTTGAAACTTGGTCACAAAAAAGACCAAAACTCCCAACGCCATATCAGGTGGCAAATGAGATGTGGGATACGACAGTAAATAAAAAAATAAACTCAAAAAGATCTCTTGTCTATCATACTGCGATTACTTTTTCTGAAACCGTTTACGGGTTTGCTCTTGGAACAGGGTTAGGAATTTTACTAGCCATAGCTATTGTTCATAATCGAGCAACAGCTATGAGCGTAATGCCCTGGGTAATTACGAGCCAAACGATACCCATACTAGCTCTTGCACCTATGATTATAGTGGCTCTTGGTTCAGCTGGATTTAATGGATTATTTCCAATAGCTATTATCTCAATGTATTTGTCATTTTTTCCGGTAGTTGTCGGTATGGTTAAGGGACTTAGAAGCCCTGAACAGCTGGAAATAGATCAAATGAAAACCTGGTCTGCATCGAGTTCGCAGATCTTATTTAAACTTCGGCTTCCAAAGTCAGTGCCGTATCTTTTTACTTCCCTAAAACTAGGTATCGCTGCAGCTTTAGTTGGAGCTATAGTGGGTGAACTTCCTTCAGGTGGGGGCGCAGGCTTGGGTTTCAGAATG
>JAQBUS010000112.1 GCA_027623875.1 Pseudomonadota bacterium | reverse complement strand
AGAATATTAACTTGGAGAAACACAGATTTAAGTATTTTAAAGAGCCTAGGATTTAACTGAAATTAATTTCTGTCCGAGAGAATCTGAAGTAATATCAGCAAAATTTATCTCAAAATCGGATCTTCCAGAAATTATCATACTTAGCTCAGTTTTAAACGATGAGGCATGATTTCTCAATAAAGATATTAAGTTAGGTCGATTTTTTTCTTTAATTGAGTTAATAATTTGACGATGTGCAATATTTATTCGAGAAAATTGAAGCGATAAATCATTGGGGGGCATTATTTCGGTTTCAAAAATCAAACACGAAAGCCGACTTTTAAGTTGATATATATATATTGCCTGTTTGATAAAAAAAGGATTATTTGTAGCTTTTGCCATTCTGAAATGTAATTTTTGATTAGTTCGAGTAGAACCTGATATATCCTGAGAGGCCGCTAGCTTCTCATACTCAAGTTGGATGTTCTCTAGATCATTGACAAGTGATGGATTCTCAAAGTTTAGATAAGTAGCTATTATATGTTCATTTACTAAAAGTGCTTCTAATAATGGAAAGGTCTGCTCAATACTCATAGCCGCGACGTAGGCTCCACGACCATTTTTTGTTTCTATTAAACCTTCAGACATAAGCCTGCTTATTGCCTCCCGTAAAGGAGTTCGGCCGTAGGGGTATTTTTTCAAGAGCGTTTTTTCATCAAGATGTTCACTAGGTAGTAAAGTCAAATCTAATATATCTTTCCTTATGGCAGTAATAGCCAAGGAAGACTGTGAGGCTCCTGTGGTTTTGTTAGATTTTAGAACTTTCATAATTGAATAGCCTGTTTCCGTAGAATTTTCTGACTTAAGTGATAAAAATTATACTATAAATTGAAATAAGTTTTGTGTGTAATTTGTATGTTCACGTATATAGACATAAACACTCTTTACGCAAGGTTAGTGTCGTTAAATATATATTTTTATTTGATTCTATGAACTATATAATATTTATTATCTAGAGAGCACTTTCATGTAATCAAGAAAATACCTAAAGTTTAAAATGTTGTTAGCATTCTGTAACCTCGTTCGTATGTAAGGCACACATTAGTGATGGCATTTTCTTTATCAAAAGTATTACGCTCTATTTCAAATACAGCCGCTCCGGATTTTATTGAAAGTAGGTGTGCATTTTCTGCAGATGAGTTAATTGCGGAAAAAGAAATAGTCCCATGGGTATATGGTGCGTTTAAAACGAGCCACTCATTTGCACTATGCTCTTTGAAATTTTGCTTTTCAGATTCTGGCAACACATGTTGGTTAATCCATCTATCTTCTATTACGAACGGTAAGTCATTTGCCGTGTGTAAAGCCAGGATATGTAGAATTTTTATTCCACTATTGATGCGCATTTTATTTTTAATTTTGTCTGGAGGAAGACATAGCTTTCTTTGAATTAACTTATAGCCGTAGGTCTTGCCGATTTTATTAACTTCATTTTTTATGAGTGGTATTTTTAACGTCGCTTTATTTGCCGGATTTAGAGAAACGCGTGTTCCCGATTTTCTCCGTCTTTCTAGTGTCCCAGCTTCGGCTAGCTCTCTAAGCGCACGGTTTACAGTCGTGCGAGAACATCCGAATTCAAAGGCTAAATCTATCTCCTTGGGAATTAAATCTCCGGGCTTCCATGTGCGATCATAGATTCTGCTTAGAACCTCGGCTCGAATGCCTAGCCAACTATTTATAGTTTTAAGTCTCAAAGCTTCTCACTTAAGTTTTTTATAGCTGAGCGATATAGTGTTGTTATCTCTTCCCTATTTATATGCTTCCCACCCTCAACCATATGGCGTCCAGCAGACCAAACATTTGAGATCATTCGATCATCACCTGCAAAGATAAAACAATCTAATAAACTGTCACCATTTCGGAATTCAAGATCAATATGTGTGGTGTCTAGGCTCATTAAATCTGCCCAATAACCCACAGAAATCTTACCTGTTTTGCGACCAGCTGCCAGTGCGCCACCTGTACAAATTTCTTGAAATAGTTTTCGCCCTGTTGAGTATGAGCAATCTGCAAGCGCAGCCCTAGAGTTGTCTCTAAGGCGCTGAGAGTAGTCTAAAGTTCGAAGTTCCTCGGATAACGATATTCTAATGTTGCTGTCTGAACCAATGGCAATTTTCCCTTTATTTTCCAACCACCTTACTCCCTCAAAAATGCCGTCACCTAAGCTGGATTCCGTAATGGGGCAGAGCCCCGCAACCGCTCCCGTTTTAGCAAGGTTTACAACTTCATATTGTAGCATTTGAGTTGAGTGAATAAGGCACCATTGGGAGCTAAGGTTGATATTTCCGAGCATCCATTCGGCCGGTCTAGCACCTAAGGCTTCCTTAACTTCATCAACTTCAGCCAATTGTTCAGCTAAATGCATATGAATTGGGTTTCCATTGGATAAGGCTGCTACTTTTTGTAGGTCTCTTGGGTGAACTGCACGAAGACTATGTGGGGCAACTCCAAAATTTGTATCTTTCGAATAACTTGATGAACTTAATTTAACTTTATCATAAATTTTACTGAAGTTATCGAAATTATTTCCAAACCGAATTTGTCCTTTCCCTAATGGGCGATTATCACATCCTCCAAACTGGTACAAAACAGGCAATAAGGTTAACCCAATTCCAGATAAATTTTTTGCTGACATTATTTTTTCTGACATTTCAGCAATATTATTGTAATGTTTTCCATCTGTTTGATGATGTAAATAATGAAATTCAACATTGGTACTAAATCCGGCTTCAAGCATCTCCATTTGAACGAAAGCAGTGATTGCTTCTACTTGTTCTGGGTTTAACTGGTCTAAAAATTGATACATGAGTTTTCGCCAGGTCCAAAATGTATCGTTGGGGTTGGGGCCGCGCCTCTCAGTTAATCCAGCCATTGCACGTTGGAAAGAATGAGAGTGCACATTAACAGGCGCAGGCAATAGACAGCCAACTTTATGGTCAGGAAGATGAATACCTTCGTCTAGATTTGTAATTAATCCATCCGTTCCAACGGTAACAGTGATGTTTTTTTTCCATCCAGAGGGAGTAAGCACTTTATCCGCCCAAATTCGCGTCATTTAACTTCTCACCTTGACTTATTAATATGTTCATACATATACCAGCTTAACTAAGTTAACAAGGTGTATTGATTTAATGCTTCTCACAAATGCAACAATTGCTACTATGAAAAGAGGCTCCCCTTATGGTTTAATTAGGGATGGAGCAGTAGCTATAAAAGCAGATAAAATTTTATGGGTAGGAAAAGCACAAGATGTCCCCCAGTCATTTAATTCCATGAGTCGCGAAGATCTAGAGGGTCGTTTAATAACACCTGGCCTGATTGATTGTCATACTCATGTTGTACATGGTGGGAATCGTTCAGACGAATTTGAAATGCGGTTAAATGGAGCAAGTTACCAAGAAATTTCTGTTGCTGGTGGAGGAATTGTTTCAACAGTAAAAAATACACGGGAAGCCTCGCAGGAAGAATTGCTTGAAAGTGCGTTAACGCGTGTTGACGCGTTATTAGCTGAAGGGGTTTGCGTAATTGAAGTTAAGTCTGGGTATGGCCTAGATGTTGAAACCGAAATTAAAATGCTCAGGGTTGCTCGCCTGATCGAAACCCTGAGGCCAGTTATTATCCGGACAAGTTTTCTTGGGGCTCACGCCGTTCCTAAGGAATTCAAGGGACGGTCGGATAAGTATATTGACGAGGTATGTATTCCTGCTTTGCTTGCCGCTAATTCAGAGGGTTTAGTCGATGCCGTGGATGGTTTTTGTGAGGGGATTGCCTTTAACAAGGAGCAAATATCTCGGGTTTTTGATGTTGCGCACAAATTAGGTCTTCCTATCAAGCTTCATGCTGAACAACTTTCTAATATAGGTGGCGCGCAATTAGCAGCTCGTTATAAGGCACTTTCCGCGGACCATTTAGAGTACGCAACTTTTAAAGACGCTGAAGTGATGGGTTTGTCAAAATCAGTAGCGGTACTTCTACCAGGTGCTTTTTATACTCTTGGTGAAACACAGCATCCTCCTGTAAAGGCTTTTAGAGATTGCGGTGTGGATATTGCTATAGCAACAGATTGCAATCCTGGTTCATCACCTCTTGCTTCGCTGCTTTTAGCTATGAATATGGGGTGTAGTTTGTTTAAGTTGACTCCTGAAGAGTCGTTAGCAGGAGTTACTCGTAATGCAGCACGTGCTCTAGGTTTATCAAACAGGGGTAAAGTTGAGGTCGGTTTTAAAGCTGATTTGGCTGTTTGGGATGTTTTTCATCCAGCTGAATTAGCTTACCGTATAGGGTTTAACTCTCTTTATAAGAGATTTTTTGGTGGTTTAGAATTATGATACTTATACCAGGTCAGACTAGCCTAAGAATGTTGGAGGATATTTGGAAAAGCGAAGGCCCGGTATCTCTGCATTTAGATATGAAAAAAAGGATAGATGATGCTAGATCTTTGGTTGTAAAAGCAGCTGAGGGAGAAAAAGCTGTTTACGGGGTAAATACTGGGTTTGGGAAGTTAGCTAGTATTAAAATTGCTAAAAAAGATACAGTTACTTTACAGCGCAACCTGGTTCTGTCCCACTGTTGTGGGGTAGGAACGCCTCTGGATTTACCAACAACCCGACTAATGATGGCTTTAAAATTACTTTCCTTAGGAAGAGGTGCATCGGGTGTCGAATGGGATACCGTTATTTTAATTCAAGAACTTATATCCAGAAAGGTATTCCCTGTAATTCCAGATCAAGGGTCCGTCGGCGCTTCAGGAGATTTGGCACCTCTTGCCCATATGGCTGCCGTAATGATTGGAGAGGGTGAGGCTATTTTCGAAGGAAACAGAATGCCCGGGAGGGAGGCACTAAAAGCTGCAGGTGTTGCTCCTATATCTCTTGGCTCTAAGGAAGGATTGGCGTTGATCAATGGAACCCAGTTTTCTACAGCCTGTGCATTAGTTGGACTTTTTAAGGCATGGACAAATGCCTCATCAGCTATTGTTACTGCGGCTTTATCAACTGATGCTATTATGGGGTCTACGGCGCCTCTGGCAGATGAGATTCATATGTTAAGGGGACATAAAGGTCAGATTTCTGTAGCTAGATCGCAAGATGCATTATTAAACGGATCTGAAATTCGTGAAGCACATTTGAATGAAGATAGCCGTGTTCAAGATCCTTACTCTTTTAGATGCCAGCCTCAGGTAACTGGTGCGGCGCTCGATTTACTCTGGTTCTCGGGTAGGACACTTGAAATAGAGGCAAACGCTGCTACCGACAATCCACTGGTTTTGATTGAGAGTGGTGCTATTGTCTCTGGAGGAAACTTTCATGCCGAGCCAGTCGGCTTCGCTGCTGATATAATTGCTATGGCTATTTCTGAAATTGGAGCGATTGCACAAAGACGAGTAGCTTTAATGGTGGATCCAGCATCAAATTATGATTTGCCAGCATTTCTCACTTCAGATCCGGGTCTGAATTCTG
>JAQBUS010000111.1 GCA_027623875.1 Pseudomonadota bacterium | reverse complement strand
TTCTGATGTATTCGAAGACCTGTTCGGCGACTTTATGGGCGGTGGTCAACGTGGTGGAGGCGGCAGACGAGCATCTAAAGGATCTGATCTTCGTTATAATATGTCTGTCTCTCTGGAAGAGGCTTTTTCTGGGGTCACTAAAAATATTAAAGTCCCTACTAGTGTGACCTGCGACGGATGTAACGGGAAAGGGGCTGCAGCTGGCTCCGACCCCGAAACATGTACAACATGCTCAGGTATAGGAAAAGTTAGAGCCCAGCAGGGGTTTTTTACTGTTGAACGGGCATGTCCAACTTGTTCTGGAGCTGGAGAAATAATTAAAAATCCATGCCGAACATGTCGAGGCACTGGTAGAAAAGAAAAAGAAAAATCTCTTAGTGTTAATATCCCCGAAGGTGTTGAGACTGGAACGCGAATCAGACTTTCCAATGAAGGGGAAGCGGGATTAAAAGGTGGGCCTAACGGGGACCTTTATATATTTATTGAAGTAAAAGAACATCAGATTTTTCAACGGGAAAGCACACACTTATTTTGTGGAATTCCAATCTCTATGACGACTGCTGCTTTAGGTGGGGAAGTAGAGGTCCCAACAATAGATGGCGGTAAAAGCCGTGTTAAAATTCCCGCTGGAAGCCAATCAGGAAAACAGATGAGACTCCGCGGTAAGGGCATGCCTTCGCTAAGAGGCGGTGGGGCTGGAGATATGTTGCTAGAGGTAGCAGTAGAAACCCCTGTAAACTTAACCTCCCGTCAGAAAGAGCTTTTAACAGAATTTGAGACGTTGGGAGACGAAAACAATCCTCTTCTTTCAAAATTTTTCTCAAAAGTTAAATCATTTTGGGACGATCTAAATATATAACTCAAAAGGGAAATATAATTATTATAATACAAAAAAATTTCTTTCGGTTAGTAATTTTCCAATTTTAAAACATATAGGGTAACGTTCTTTGATATCAACTAACTCCAAAATTCCACCGTCTCTACCGGATTTAGAAACCGTGACTAGTGTCAATCACTGGACGGATAGATTGTTTTCCTTTCGAACCACTCGACCCAAATCGTTAAGGTTTCGATCAGGGGAATTTCTTATGATAGGCTTATTAGACAACTCAGGAAAACCTATACTACGAGCTTACTCTATTGCATCACCTTCTTGGGATGATGAACTCGAGTTCTACTCTATAAAAGTGGCGGATGGGAAACTTACCAGAAAACTTCAGCATATAGCTCCTGGAGACAAGATAATTTTAAAACCAAAACCTGTAGGTACTCTAGTTCATGACGCCCTTCTGCCGGGAAAACGTCTTTGGTTTTTTTCTACAGGTACTGGGATTGCACCCTTCGCATCCCTAGTCAGAGACCTCGAAACATACGATAATTATGATCAAATTATTTTAACACACACCTGTCGCTATATTCCAGAACTAGAATATGGTAAGCGCCTAATTCACGGGCTTAAGGAGGATCCCTTAATCGGCCATCTGGCTGTGGATAAATTAAAATACTATCCAACGACTACTCGAGAGGTCAGTGATAAAATGGGAAGAGTCACAACCTTACTAACTAATGGAACTCTTTTTTCAGATTTAAATATCAGTAACATATCGCCCGAACTAGATCGGGCCATGGTTTGTGGGTCCATAGGAGTAAACAACGATATCAAAGAAATCCTAACTAGCTATGGCCTAAGAGAAGGTGCCAATTCCGAACCAGGTGAATATGTCGTGGAAAAGGCCTTCGTAGGTTAGCTATGCCTATGTCGCAAGCGAACGAGACAACTCCCCCTGGAGTATCCGGAGCTCTTCTGCCTCCTTTATAGCCAAATCTATTGGGCTTCTATCTGAGAGGCCAGAGAAGTTTTCTCTAGTAGCCATACCTTTAGAAAAGTGTTTAAATCTTTCAGTGCTAACGTCAACCAGACGACGAATTTCATAAAGAGGATCATTATTGTCATCTACTCGAAGATCAATATATGGATAATCTTGACCCATATGAATTATTAAACCAGCTGCCTGTCGTCCTCTTTTATCGCCACCTGCTTTTTCACCCGCTTCCATAGATCTTAATAAGCGCTCCAAAAATGGTTGGTCCTTATTTTCGAGATAGCAATCAAGTGTATCTCGAACAACACCCTCTCCCGTCAGCATATTTCCTGCTACTGACACTAAATCAGCCGAGCAGTGGCCCGCCCAATCTACACAATCTGAACCAGTATGCGCAGAAATATTTCCTTTTTGATCAATCATATGAGCTTGGCGAATGGACTGACCCTTATCCCTACTTACAAAATCTGAGAGGACTTCAGTTGATTTTTCTCCTTTAGCCAATCTACTAAGACCCTCAATCCCCCAAATTGGATTACAGAACGCTTGGCTTGCAACAGCTACGTCTCGCGCCACAAATGGGACCATAGCCCCGCATGCAAAAAATCTGCTTGCTACAACTATTCCAATTGCTCCGGTAGTCTCATCTTTAGCAACAATAGAGTAAGTCATGTTTATCTCCCTATGGCATAAGCTTGCATTAAACGGGGGGTAGCAGCTGCTTTTAAAAGTCCTTCTGGCGTCCGACTGGCAGCAGTTAAACGCCCTACTGTCCACTCTTCAGCTTCATTTATTGTATGACCTCGTTGCCGGAGTTGGTTGAGCGTTTCATTTCCAAAACTTTTTTCCACCATAATCTCTCCGGGAAGAGCTGCTCTTGGGAAAAACGAAGATGTCATATGTTGAGAATGAAAAAGCGGAGCATCAATCGCCTCTTGTAAATTTAGATTGTGATGAATGTGCCTTAAAAACATAATTAACTGCCATTGATCTTGCTGATCACCACCAGGGGTGCCAAAAACCAATTCTGGAATATTGTTGTGCCGAGCTAACGTTGGCGAAAGTGTTGTGCGCGGTCTCCTACCTGGTGCAAGGCTTTGGTTTAAACCCTCATCAAGCCAAAACATTTGAGCTCTTGAGTTTAATTGAAACCCTAGTTTTGGAATAATTGGGCTAGACTGCAACCATCCTCCAGAGGGTGTAACAGAAACCATATTGCCCCACTTATCGATAGCATCAATATGTACAGTGTCACCGCGTTTTTCAGACAAATGCGCCATCGTAGGTTCACCTGCATCAGGGGCACCAGATATACTTGAAAGCGTAGCAGCCCTAATTTTTGTTTGTTCAATTAAGTTTTCATATCCAGAAAGTATTGTAGGTCTTTGCTCTAAGGAGGCATTTTGAGTCAGAAACTTTGAGCGGTCTTTAGAATATCTATCTGATAACAGTTCAGCCATTGGTACATGAACAAAATTCGGGTCTCCATAATATGTTTCCCGATCAGCAAATGCTAACTTTAGAGCTTCCACAATGACATGAACAAAGTCCGATCCGTTCGGGTCCATTGCCCCTAGATCAATTTCTTTTAACAAAGATAAGCATTGCAGCATAACCGGACCCTGGCCCCATGGACCAGTTTTTTCAACTTGCCAACCATGATACTCATAAGACAAGGGTTTTTCATAAGTTGCCTCCCAGCCCGAAATATCATCACTAGTTAGAACACCTCGGTGTCGCTCGCCAGACGAATCTAAAACTTCTGTCTTCCGAACAAATGCATCAATATCTTCAGCTACAAAGCCGGACGACCACGTTTTCCTTGCTAATTCAATTTGAGAATTGCGGTTTGACACACTCTCAGCCTCAGAGAGTATGCGAGAATACGTATCCGCCAATATCTCATTTTTAAAAATATCCCCAGCTTTTGGAATGTTACCTTTAGGCAACCATGTTTCTGCTGAAGTAGGCCACTCCGTTTTAAAGAAATCTGACAAATCTGAAATTGTTTCAGAAACACGCGGCAATAAAGGATGGCCATGTCTAGCATAATAGATCGCCGGCTCGAGCACATCGCGTAATCTTAAAGTCCCATAATCCCTTAACATAACCATCCAGCCGTCAAACGCACCCGGGATAACTGTTGCTAGCAACCCAGATCCTGGAACTAGTGACAATCCCTCTCTACGATAATGATCAATAGAAGCTTTTGCAGGTGCAGTTCCCTGGGCACACAAAACTTCAGTTTTTTTAGAATCAGCTGAATAAAAAATTGCTGGGAATTCTCCCGCGGGGCCATTTAAATGGGGTTCAACGACCTGAAGTGTAAACCCCATTGCAACCGCCGCATCAAAAGCATTTCCGCCCCGCTCTAACATCCCAAAACCAACCGCACTCGCTATCCAGTGAGTAGAGGCCACAACTCCGAAAGTACCAGATATTTCTGGTCTGGTAGTAAATTTCATAAAGTGTCCTTTTTATTTATAACCGAATGCCCTCTTCCACCCTTTCTTAATAGAGCAATAAAAAGCCTTATTACTAGACCTAGATGTTGCTAAATAAAAAAAGCTTTTATATTAATATATTAAAAATATAAAAGTACCCTTTTTCTCATATACAATTTAATATTTCTTTCGTACCAAATAATTATTATTTTATATAAAGCAAAGGTTGTAAATTAATTGTTACTGGATGTTAAAAATTTATCAGTAACTTTGGAGCAAAGTAAAAAGTCGATTTCCCTGGTTAGAAACACTTCTTTTTCCATTGAAGCTGGGGAAACCTTAGCGATAGTTGGTGAGTCAGGTTCTGGTAAATCTATCTCTTCATTAGCATTGCTCGATTTACTTCCCAAAAACTTACGTAAGTCAGCAGACTACATCTCCTTCAACGGCCAAGATTTAATGGCTTTAACATCTGAACAAATGAGAAAGGTTCGTGGGACTGAAATTTCAATGGTCTTTCAGGAACCTATGACAGCACTCAACCCTGTTCGCTCGATAGGTGTCCAGATGACTGAGCGGTTATGTGAAAGTATGGGCATGTCACTGCCAGAAGCAACAAGGGTCTCAATCGAATTATTAGAGGAAGTTGGTGTTTCAGACGCCGCAAAGAGAATGAAGCAGTACCCCCATCACTTCTCCGGTGGAATGCGTCAGCGGGTCATGATCGCAATAGCACTTTCTGTAAAACCAAAGCTAATTATAGCAGATGAACCGACAACTGCTCTAGACGTAACAATTCAAGCACAAATATTAGATCTAATGTCCGAATTATGCCGCAACCATGGTGTCGCATTGATATTAATTACTCACAACCTAGGGATTGTCGCAAGGTACGCCAATAGAGTTAACGTGATGTATGGGGGAGCGATTGTTGAAACAAATTCATTAATGGGTCTCTATAAAAACCCGCGCCATCCATACACCTTAGGGCTGCTACGTTCCGTGCCTCGCCTAGATCAAAATCGCAGTCATGCACTTATTCCAATAGAGGGAACACCTGCTGACGCATTTTCGAACATTAGTGGCTGCAGATTTCATCCACGTTGTCCAAAATCTAAAGACAAATGTAATCAAGAAACACCAAGTTTTATCGATGATGTTGCATGCCACTTCCCACTCTTACCAGGGGAGGTTTCATTGAGATGAACAAAGCATCTCCCCTGCTTGAAATAAAAGATGCTTCAATATTTTTTCAAGTAGGA
>JAQBUS010000110.1 GCA_027623875.1 Pseudomonadota bacterium | reverse complement strand
GTTAGCAAGTATCGTTCCTGGGTCTACTATTGCCGGCGTATTCACTCAATCAGCAACCCGATCAGCTTCAGTACTCGATTGCCAAAAAAAAATTAGTGTTAGTAAAAATGAAGGTAAGGGGTTTGCATTTTTAGTAAACTCTGGAAATTCAAATGCATTTACCGGGAAAAATGGCCAAAACGCCGTTGATGAAATCATAAGGGTAACGACAGAAACTCTAAAAATACCTAACACCCATATTTACACGTCATCTACCGGAGTAATAGGAGAGCCCCTCCCGACTAGTAAAATTACCAAATCTATAGGAAAATTACACGAAACTCTTTCGCCCAACAAGATTTCTGATGCTGCTCAAGCAATCATGACTACCGATACTTTTCCAAAAGGTGCCACAGCAGAGGTAATGATTGAAGGAGAAAAAATAAAAATCAGTGGTATTGCAAAAGGCTCTGGTATGATTGCACCAGATATGGCGACTATGCTTGTTTACATTTTTTCTGATGTAAAAATTTCTCAAAAAATCTTACAAAAACATGTAAGTGACCTCTCTTCAATTACATTTAACTGTATAACAGTTGACGGAGATACATCTACTTCCGACACACTCTTAGTAGCTGCCACGGGCCAATCTAATATGGTGGAAATAACATCGACAAGATCCGCAGCTTCTAAAGCCTTTAAAATAGCTTTGAAGGCCGTAATGCTAGATCTGTGCCATCAAGTTATTAGAGATGGAGAGGGGGCCACTAAATTTGTTGAGGTAAGTGTGGTTGGTGCTATATCCAAAAAAGATTCCCACAAGGTGGCCATGTCTATTGCAAATTCTCCACTAGTTAAAACAGCTATAGCTGGTGAAGACCCAAATTGGGGGCGTATAGTAATGGCCGTTGGAAAATCTGGAGCTCAAGCAGATAGAGATAAATTAAAAATTCATCTAGGCAGCCTTTTAGTGACTGAAAACGGTTGGGTTTCCCCCCATTATTCAGAAAAAAAAGCTGCTGAATATATGAAAAACAGAAATATCGTTGTAACAGTTGATCTAGGTTTAGGAAAACACAGCACCACTGTTTGGACCTGCGACCTAACGCACGCTTATATTGAAATTAACGCAGACTACAGATCTTAAAATACTTCCTTAGGAGATAAAAATGAAAATCACATTAGTGGTCGCCGCCGCCTTGGTTGACACCGATGGGAAAGTATTGCTCGCCCAACGTCCAGCACATAAACCTATGGGACACATGTGGGAGTTTCCAGGAGGAAAGGTTGAGAAAAGTGAAACCCCAGAAAAGGCCCTAATTCGTGAGTTAAATGAAGAGTTGGGCATTAACACCTGGGGAAGCTGCCTATCCCCGCTAACATTTGTTAGCCATGCTTACTCCGATTTTCACCTCCTGATGCCCCTTTATATTTGTAGAAAGTGGGAAGGAATCGTTGAGCCCCGTGAAAATCAGTTAATTAAGTGGCTCACACCCAAACAAATGCTGGAGTTACCAATTTTACCAGCGGATATTCCAGTCATAGCTGTCCTACGAGATTTACTCTAAATCTTTGATTTAAAAAAATGATACGGTTTTAAATCAGAGCCAACCTACCAAATTCTCTTCGATAATTCCTAACAGTGACGAAATATGGTTGGGGCTATCATTTAAACAAGGGATATATAGAAAATTCTCACCGCCGGCATTTTCAAAACTTTCTTTAATTTCCTCATTGATTTCCTCAAGTGTTTCGATGCAATCTGACGAAAATGCTGGTGCTATAACTGCTATTTTCTTTTTCCCCTCCTTAGCCAAACGAGCAACCTCTTTAACTGTATAAGGCTTCAACCACTCTTCAGGCCCAAACCGCGATTGAAATGTAGTAACAACATCTGTTTTTTTCCAAGCCAATCTTTCTCTTAAAAGCCTCGTGGTTTTTTGACACTGGCAATGGTAGGGATCACCCTCCAGTAAATATCTTTTAGGTACCCCGTGATACGAACATACCAAGACATCTGGTCGATCTTTATCGTTCTTATATTTTGCCTCCACAGATTTGGCTAAAGCGTCAATAAAGCTGACACTTTCAAAGTATGCTGGTACAGTTCTAGAAGATGGTTGCCACTTTTCTCGCATAAGCGCTCTAAAAAACTCGTCATTGGCAGTCGCCGAAGTTGCACCGGCATAATGAGGGTACAACGGAAAAAAAAGTATCTTGTCACAACCCGAAGCAACCATCTGTCTAACCTTTAACTTAGTAGAGGGGTTTCCGTACCTCATACAGAAGTCAACCATTACGTTTTCTCCGTACTTTTTCTTCATCTCATCTTTGATTTTCATCGTCTGAGCTTTAGTTATAGTTAAAAGTGGGCTTTCATTTTGCTCATGATTCCAAATGCTTTTATAAGCTTTACCACTCGAAAAAGGCCTCTTAGTTAAAATAACCAATTGTAGCAAAGGCTGCCAGAGCCATGGAGAATAATCTACCACTCTCTTATCAGATAAAAATTCTCCTAAATAACGCCGCATCGGCCAGTAAGAATAATGATCTGGTGTTCCTAAATTTGCTAAAAGAACACCAACCCTACCATGTTTCACTTGTGGATGGTCTGCCGGCATATTTTCTAATAATATCTTATTCATCTTGCTGCTTCTCTTTATCTAAATGTGAAAAAGGTCCAAGGTTTTCATTAATATTGTTTAAAACCTCTGAAAAGTGTGTTTGTGCCGAGCCAGGCCTTAAGGGTTGAGGTTGGCTAATATCAGGGGCCCAACCCGCCAAGAAAATTAATTCAAAAGTTGCTCTAATTTTATCATCTTCTAATTTATGGTTTTTTGAATAAATTCGATTAACTTCTAAAAACAACCTCCTAGATGTAAATGTTTTCATCCGTCTTTTTAAAACATTTGTTTCTCCCATTGCCCTTAGATCCCGCATCAAGTGATAAACAGACCCGTAGCTAACATTAAGCTTAGAAGCGTCTGCAACAGGAAGTGTCAAGCCGACTCTCTGGAGAAGATTCCCAACTTCTCGGATGTCAACGGTTGGGGATAACCTGGGTGACACCCCGTTACTTACCGTTGATTCTGCTACCAATAGAGCTTGCCTTAATTCACTTAAGGTTTGACCTCCAAGCAAAGACCCCAAAAATAACCCATCTGGTTTGAGCGCCTTTTTGCACTGAACCAGCTGACCAACAGGGTCATTAGACCAATGTAAGCACATAGCGTGAATTATTAAATCATAACGCTCACCCTCGAAACTCAGAATGTCATCGTCCTTTAATATTTCTGCGTCCGGCATCCACTGCTTCCAAAAGTTCGGATTTCCGGTAACAATAGCCGACTTAAAAAATGATCTATTTGAATCTAACAACCTCTCTTTTAGTTCTTGAGCCACCTCTTCTAAAAGAAAATTAGACGCGGTTATACTAGACGATCGTAAACGGTTTCTAGTAAGAGCTTGCCTATCATAAAGTGCCTCCGAAGAGCTCATATTTTTTCCAAATCAAACAACACCGCCTATTTGGCAATCATTTAACAAATAGGCAACGTCTCATTATAAAATTAAATACGTATGGTCATTCCTTTTAATATTATAAAATTATCTCTTATAAATTTTTTATTGCATACCAGTGTTTTCAATCGATACAGTAGGTATAAAAACATTTGGATAAACAATATGTCAAAAATTGAAATTTACACATCTCCATTTTGTGGATACTGCTACGCTGCTAAAAACTTATTAAGAGAGAAAAACACTCTGTTTACTGAAATCGACCTATCTTTAAGTCCTGAAAAAAGGCAGGAAATGATTAACCGATCTTTTGGTGTCTACACCGTCCCTCAAATTTTTATAAATGAAATACACATTGGTGGTTATAATGAGATAGCTGCCTTGGAACAGATTGGTCGGTTAGATGCCTTGCTCCAAAAATAAAAAAATTTTTGTTTTTATAAGAAGTTATTTTCACCACCCCCTTATAAAACTATTTCAACGGTAAATTTATGTCCAATTCTAAAGATTCATTAGCAATAACTCTTTTTAGCGAGCTTTTTATGGTGGAGCAATTAGCTAAAGCTCAGCTAACTCGAGCCCTACCAAAGGGCATGGAGTTTTCACAATTTTCTGTTCTTAACCATCTAGCTGGAATAAAAGAATCAAGAACGCCTGCCCAAATTGCCCGCACCTTTAATCTAACAAAAGGAGCTATGACAAACACGCTAACAAAGCTAGATTGGGCTGGGCACATAAGTATAACCCCCGACTGGGCTGATGCTAGAAGAAAACTGATTACGCTTAGTCCTTCAGGACGTTCAGCTCGAGACACAGCACTTAAAAAAATCACTCCTCTTATCGACGCTTTTTTAGCTAATGTGGGGGTTGATAGGTTACAAAAAGCTGTGCCAGTCTTGAGAGATCTACGAATTAAACTAAACGAGGGTCTTTAAGTTATCTTTTTATACTTGTGGTCACGTAGTTAACAGACACATCTTTCTCTGACACTGCCCAAGACCACAACAAGGGGTTAAAAACAAAACCTTTTTTATCAACAGGCTCCAAGCCAGCGTTAATAAGTAAATCGTAAAGCTCTTTTGGTGATATAAATTTGTTCCAGTCATGCGTTCCCTTAGGAAGCCACCTAAGGACATATTCAGCACCAATTATAAGCATGGCATAGCTTTTTGGGTTTCTGTTAATAGTGGAGCAAACCATAATTCCTCCGACCTTAAGCAGCTTTTGACAAGCAGATAAATAGGCGAGTGGGTTCGCAACGTGTTCTACCACTTCCATATTTAAAACCACATCAAATAATTCATTGTCTTTTACTAAACTTTCAGCTGTTGTACATCTATAATCAATTGTTAATCCTGATCTCTGTGCGTGAGTTTTAGCCACTGGAATATTTCGGCTTGCGGCGTCAACCCCAACAACATCCGCACCTAAACGTGCCATTGGCTCACTTAAAAGACCCCCTCCGCAACCTATATCTAAAACTCTTAATCCGTGAAAAGGTCGCCTTACTTTAAGATCTCTATCAAACTCATAGGCTATCTGTTTGTTAATATAATCTAACCGACATGGGTTCAGCATATGTAAGGGTTTAAATTTTCCCTTAGGATCCCACCACTCATCTGCCATAGCATCAAATTTTTCTATTTCTTTTAAATCTATCGTTGTACTCATTTACAAAACCTTAAAAATTTGAGCATTCTCTTAGAAACAATATTTAGTATATAGAGTAGCATGGACAAATCGGCAGGACAAAACCGCGCGGCAGATTATTTATATCCAGCCTGTGATCCCTTTGATCAAAAAATAATCCCTGTTTCTGGTGGGCACCAAATCTATGTTGAACGCTGTGGGAATCCTGAAGGGATTCCAGTAGTAGTTCTGCATGGGGGCCCCGGAGGTGGTTGCAGTCCAAATATGCGGCGCTATTTTAATCCTAAAATTTATCATATTATCTTATTTGACCAACGCGGCTGCGGACGCTCAAAACCACACGCTTCAGTTGAAAATAATACCACATGGGATCTGATAGCTGACATTGAAACCATA
>JAQBUS010000109.1 GCA_027623875.1 Pseudomonadota bacterium | reverse complement strand
TACACGCCTGGTCGCTTTTAAGAAAATCACTAAAAGTTAGTAAAGACCCACTAGAGATCAAAACCGTAAGTTCACCGTTTTTGATATTTGCCGAAAGCACAGCATCATTGCACTTAAACTCAATTGTAGCTTTTAAATCAACTAGTGCATCTGTATTCATGAGTTACTCATTATCGAACAATAGTCCCTGTTCGCCTTATTCGACGCTGCAGTTGTAATATTCCATACAACAAAGCTTCAGCTGTGGGTGGGCATCCTGGAACGTAAAGATCAACTGGAACTATTCTATCACAACCCCGAACAACAGAGTAACTATAATGATAGTACCCTCCCCCGTTAGCACAAGACCCCATCGAAATGACATATCGCGGCTCAGGCATTTGATCATAAACTTTCCGTAAAGCAGGGGCCATTTTATTCGTTAAGGTTCCTGCGACAATCATTAAGTCTGACTGCCGTGGACTTGCTCGGGGTGCAGTACCAAATCTCTCTAGATCATATCTCGGCATTGATGTGTGCATCATTTCCACAGCACAGCACGCTAGTCCAAACGTCATCCAATGAAGAGATCCTGTCCGAGCCCAATTTATAAGATCCTCAGTGGAAGTTAACAAAAAACCCTTATCTTGTAATTCAAGATTAAGTTGCTTAGTCGCGACTTCTTTATCAAATCCTGCTGTATTTTTTCCGGTAGCTATTGCCATTCCAAAGCTCCCTTTTTCCATTCGTAAGCAAATCCGACTGTCAAAACGAACAAGAAAAGAATCATAGACCAAAACCCAAGTATCCCAACATTTTGAAATGCCACGGCCCAGGGAAAAAGAAATGCAATTTCTAAATCAAATATAATAAATAAAATAGCTACTAGATAAAAGCGTACATCAAATTTCATTCTTGCATCGTCAAAAGCAGCAAAACCACACTCATATGCCGAAACTTTTTCTGGGTCTGGGTTTCTTACCGCCAACACGACAGCTGCCAGAATCAACAAAATTCCCAATCCAGTGGCCATTCCCAACAAAATTAATATGGGCAGGTATTCTCGCAACAATTCGTCCAAACTAATTCCTCAGTGTAATGCATCTATAAAATAATAAAAATTTTTAGATGATGCTGTTTACGACTACGCCAAGCAAGCGTCAACCAAGCTTGCGACCATATATTTATATTTTAGCAATTTAGTACGTCTCCTTAGAATCTAAACCAAAAACTTAAGAGTTGTTCTTATACTTATTAGAACTGATTTTGGATATTTACACTAAGCCTGGACAGCAGGTTTCCTTTTAAAAAGCTCTAAGACCCTTTCCTGCTTGATCACTCTAGCACCTAACTACCAATGCCCCTGCACTGTCACCAATTTCTTTCTCTTAAGGACTTCCTGAAAGCTCACACGCTAATTTACTTTGCTTCCAGACCAGCTCTGTACCCACAGGTTAAATATTAGGCGACCTCAAATTCCTCTACTCGCTATATTTCGTTTGACTTAACGATTTGATTTACCAAATTTATCCGATTGGCCGCTTTGATATTGAAAACTTTACTATACATAACTTGATGTTCGAGCGCCTTCCAAAACTATAGCTCTTAACTTTTATCGTTACTTAAGACTGAACATATTTTGTATGTTATTTATCATCTTTACAGATATGGCGTCATACTTTCTGGGTCAGTTCAAAGAAACGCACTTAACTCTCCTATTGCCATAATTGAGGTTTTAGGTTTCAAATATTACATATTCCTCGCGCTAAGTTAGCTGCCTTTATCACTTGTTCTATATCCAAACCAGTTTCGTAACCTTTACCTTCAACATATTTCAGTAAAGATTCTGTTGCTACATTTCCAGGAGATCCAGGGGCAAATGGGCACCCCCCAAGACCTGCTACGGCTGAATCGAAGACGCGAACACCTAAATCTAGAGCGACTCCAATATTTTTCAGAGCTTGTCCATTAGTATCATGAAAGTGGGCAGCTATTTTGTTAACAGGTATTTCATCTAACACATTTATTAGCATTTTCTCTACTTGATCCGGATTACCTTTACCTAAGGTTTCTCCCAAAGAAATTTCATAACAGCCTAAGTCGCTTAACTGACGAGCCACCTTTGAAACTACCACTGGATTTATTTTTCCTTCATAAGGGCAATCGGTAACACACGAGACATATCCCCGAACCCGCAAACTATCTGTTTTTGCCAGCGACATAACTTCTCTAAATCGAGAAAAACTTTCTTGAATGGACGCATTAAGATTGGATTTTGAAAAACTTTCAGAGGCGCTGCAAAAAATTGCAATTTCATCAACCTTATGTTTTCTTGCCAAACTATAGCCAAAAATATTAGGAACTAGTGCTGCATAAGAGACCTTATGATTACGTGTAATTCCATCAAAAACTAATCCGCTATCTGCCATTTGTGGCACCCACTTTGAGCTAACAAAGCTTCCAATTTCAATTCTCTTAAATCCACATTTTGACAATAAATTAATTAGAGAAATTTTCGCTTTGGTTTCAAGCAAAATTGGTTCATTTTGTAAGCCATCTCTGGGTCCAACCTCTACGATTTCTACAGATTGACTCATATTAATTCCAACTTCATTTTTCGATTAAAATAGTAACCATGATATCTCCAACATTAACTCTCTGGCCATCAGAAACTAGAATTTTCTCTACCCTGCCCTTAGATTGCGAACAAATTGCATGCTCCATTTTCATCGATTCTAAAATCATTAACTTTTCTCCAGCTTGCACTTCATCACCTTCTTTAAGATCCATTAAAGTTATTTGTCCTGGCATCGGCGCCTTATGTATGCCACCCTCATCGATTTCAAAAAACTTAGAGTTAAGAGGGTCTTCATACTCAAAATCAAATCTTAATTCCGTAAAAAGAGAGAATTTATTCTCTCCCTCCCAAAAGGACACATTCATTTTTTCTCCATCCAGCACCCAAACTTTATTTGCCTTGCTTACGTGATGGGTCGTTTCTTCTATTTCAACAATAAAAACCTCGTCTTCCTGATATTTAAGAATAGCTTTAATTTTGCTCTGCCCGTAATGAAAATTAACTGACTGCAGGAGAGGTTCCCACAGCGAGAACCCCAGATAAGCTTCCTTTGCCTCACCAAATTTCAAACTATGAAGAAAAACAGCCGCAATTGCTAAAACCTCTGTCGCCGGAAAGGGTGACTTCATTAACTCAGAACTATTTTCATGTATAAACGCTGTATTAATTTCTCCATGCAAAAATTCCTGCCGGCTAAGTAGGCGTTTTAAGAATTCCAAATTTGTTTTTATTCCTGATACCCTGGTTTCTGTTAGCGCCGCTCTGAGGTTAAAAAGAGCACTGTCTCTATCCTTTCCATATGCTGTTATTTTTGCAATCATAGGGTCATAGTACGTCGTTATTTCATCACCTTGAAGAATACCAGTATCAACTCGAACATTTTTTGGAAATAAAAGGTGCTCAATTACCCCTGTTGCAGGTAAAAACCCTGAAGGCACATCCTCGGCATAAATCCTAGCTTCAATAGCATGACCTTCAATTTTTAATTTATCATTTTGTTTGGCAACCTTCTCGCCAGAAGAAACTCTTATTTGCCATTCCACTAGATCTATACCCAAAATTTCCTCAGTAACAGAATGCTCTACCTGAAGTCTGGTATTCATTTCCATAAAGTAAAATTTTTCATCACAAATTCCGTTGGATATATCAACAATAAATTCGACAGTCCCAGCTCCCTCATATGAAACAGCTCGTGCGGCCCTAATCGCCGCATCAGACATAAGTGCCCTCAATTCCTGTGTGATACCAGGCGCAGGGGCCTCCTCTATAACTTTTTGATGTCTCCGTTGAAGGGAACAATCTCTTTCGAACAAACTAATGACTGACTCGCTATCGCCAAAGATTTGAACCTCTATGTGTCTAGCCAACTCTATATATTTTTCAATTAAAACGTCCCCATTACCGAAAGACTTTATCGCTTCGGATCTAGCCTCCGCGAGTAATTGTTCAAAATCCTCAACACAATTAACTCGGCGCATCCCGCGGCCTCCACCACCAGCAACCGCTTTAATAAGAATTGGATATCCAATTTCATTTGCATAACTTCTTAAGTTGGTTTGATCACTGCCACTGTACCCTGGGACAGTCGGAACCCCAGCAGTTTCCATTATATTTTTAGCAGTGTGCTTAAGCCCCATAGATCTAATAGAATCTGCAGATGGGCCTATAAAGATTAGATTAAAAGACTCTAACAATTCAACAAATTCTGGGTTTTCCGAGAGGAACCCATATCCAGGATGGATAGCCTCAGCGCCGGTTGAAAGTGCTGCTTCAATTATCGACTTGCCGCACAAATAACTCAACGAAGCATTGGTTTCGTTAAGTTCAACGCTTTGATCAGCTATCTTAACGTGTCGAGAACCTGAATCCACAGAAGAATAGACAGCTACTGTTTGAATACCTAGACGTCTACATGTCTCAATGATCCTGCATGCAATTTCTCCACGGTTTGCAATAAGAATTTTTTTAAACATTGGAAGAACCCTTAACTATTAAACTGAATACTAAATGCTGAGCAGGTTCTTCAACTTTACAAAACATTGTGAAAAAATCTAAAATAAAAATAACCATAATTGCTACATTCGAAAAATGCTAAAGTTCGTTTTGCGAATTTTAGTATTGAGAGCAATAGACAGGCTCAAAGACAAAACGATCCGAGTTTTCCTCGGGTCAATAATTCCATCGTCCCAAAGTCTTGCCGACGCATACAAAGGGTGTGATTGCTCCTCAAACATTTCTATTGTTGGTTTTTTGAATTTTTCTTCTTCTTCAACAGACCATTTCTGTCCAGTTTTCTCTATCCCAGCTCTCTTAACCGTTGCTAAGACGCTTGCAGCTTGCTGCCCTCCCATTACTGATATTTTTGAACTGGGCCACGTCCATAAGAAACGTGGTTGAAATGCTCGCCCTGCCATCCCATAGTTCCCAGCCCCGAATGAACCTCCAAGAAGTATAGTAATTTTAGGTACGCTAGTAGTTGCTACTGCTGCCACCATTTTAGCGCCATGCCGTGCTATCCCTTCATTTTCATATTTTTTTCCAACCATAAAACCAGTAATATTTTGTAAAAAAACTAGAGGGATTTTACGCTGTGAACAAATTTCAATAAAGTGGGTTCCTTTCAACGCAGCTTCCGAAAATAAAACGCCGTTGTTCGCTATTATACCCACTGGACATCCATCAACGTGCGCAAAACCGGTTACTAGCGTTTGTCCGTATCTTGCCTTAAACTCGTCAAAGCGCGACCCATCAACTATACGCGCAATAACTTCTCTCATATCAAATCCAACCTTTAGATCTGCAGGGATTATACCCAATAATTCTTCTGGGTCGTAGATCGGATCCTCAGAAACTCCCCACTTCACAGTCGAAGGTTTAATCCTATTAAAGGATACTACAGCTCGTCGTGCTAATGCTAGTGCGTGCTCATCATCGTTTGCCAGATAATCAGCTACACCGGATAATCTTGTGTGAACATCTCCACCTCCCAAGGCCTCAGAAGACACTATCTCTCCCGTTGCAGCTTCTACTAATGG
>JAQBUS010000108.1 GCA_027623875.1 Pseudomonadota bacterium | reverse complement strand
TAATAGAGATTAAAGTTTTTAAAAATAATCAGAAAACTTCTCTAAGGAGCCCTAAAATGAGTATCAATAAAGAAAGCAATCTAGCAGCAAACCTCCAAATAGGCCCAACCTCCCTTGGAATGGTCAGATTGTATATCGAGACAGAGAATTTAGAATTACCCCTAGACTTTGATCCTGAAGAAGCTCTAGAAATTGCTGCAGAGTTAACCGCAGCTGCAACGTTAGCCAAAGCCCAAAAAAAATAGGGGTTACCTATTTCATTTTGATAACACCGGAATTTCCAATTCAATATTTCGGCGTAAAAAGTTAAACATCTCTTGAAGCTTTCCTATATCAGATCTAAGTAAGCCACAGACGGTTCTACCCTTCTCGTATCTAGGGACTACATTCCAGTGGCCTTAAGCAACTCCGAGGGAGCTGGCCCTGTTCGGATCGTGGTCCGATTATCTGGCACCCACCTGTAATATCAGGTCCTCGGGAATAAGCCTCCCTAACGGTTGATGGTGGTTCCGTCACATCTAATTCACTCAAAACTCTTAGGTGAAAACTCCCGAGCCATATGGTCTAAAACAGCATTAACAAACTTAATCTCTTTAGTTTGAGAAAAAAAGGCCTGAGCTACATCCAAATACTCAACAATAATTACCTTAGCCGGTAAAATTTCAGAAAAAAATTCTGCCCCTGAAGCCCTAAACAAAGCTCTAAGAGTTGGGTCAATCCGCTCAATAGGCCAATTCTTAGCCAGTGCTCGATCTGTAACCTGGTCAATCTTATCTTGGTTATCGACAGCATTATTAAGAATTGTTTTAAACATTGGTAGATTACAATCTACCATTTTAATCCCATTATACTCTACTCCAATACGATACTCTTCGAACTCCATTATAACAGAATCAACCGTTAGAGCAGAATGCTCCATTTGAAACAGCGCTTGAACAGCGTAAAATCTAGCTGCTGACTTCTTATGAGAGCTATTACCAACCACTTCTACTAATAATCTTTTTTTAAATTGTCAGAATCAAAAGGCGTTTCTCTAGATCTAAAACCCACTGATTTTTCTTGCTTTTCTATCTTACGTTGTAAGGATATTAAGGTAAGCGCTGCAATAGCGGCACCTCCTCCCTTATTAAGTTTGGACGGATCAGCTCGAACCTCAGCTTGTGATATATTTTCAACTGTTAGAATTCCGTTTCCAATATTGGCCCCTTGTATTCCTAATAGCATCAAACCGTGTGCGCTATCAGAGCAGACAGTTTCATAATGGGAGGTTTCTCCTCGTACAACACACCCTAGCGCAACAAAGCCATCGTAATCAGATTGACGATAGGCAATACGGATGGCTGGAGGAATTTCAAGGGCCCCTGGAACTTTTACCATTTCTGTAATCACACCAGCTTTATCACAAATGTTTTTCGCACCTAAAACTAAATTTTCACAAACAGCCTCATAATAGGGCGATACTACTAGAAGCACTCTGACTGGTTCCATAAAATTGAAAGTTGAAAACTCGAATTCATTTTCAGTAATTATCATGTTAACTGTGTTCCATAATTGGCCGAGTTCCAACAATTGATAGCCCATAAGCATCTAAACCAACTACTTTAGGAGAGGGTGAATTGGTAAGGAGCTCGATTCGACCCAAACCTAACTCCGAAAGTATCTGTGCTCCTAACCCATACTCTCTTAAAGTATTCGTAGAATTGTCAGAGTCTGTTGTAACTTTCATATTCATATCTCGCAGTAGAACGACCACACCGCGACCCTCATTATTTATAATACTCATAGCCATTGGCAATACAGCTGTACGTGAGTCAAAGACTCCCAGAACGTCCTCTAAAGGGTTTAAAACGTGCATTCTAGTTAAAATCGGTACGTCTTTCTTTAAATCCCCTTTGCTCAACACTATGTGCTCAGCACCATGCGTCTCATCCTTAAAAATTTTCATAAGCCAATCACCACCATACAGGGATGACACTACCCCACCTGATATTTCGGTAACCAGATTATCATGTCGTCGTCTATATGAGATTAAATCACTAATAGTACCAATTTTCAAATTATGACACTTTGCAAATTCAATTAAATCTGGAAGTCTAGACATTGTCCCATCATCATTCATAATTTCGCATATGACGCCAGATTCGTTTAGGTTGGCAAGCCTCGAAATATCTACAGCAGCTTCAGTATGTCCAGCCCTAACAAGCACTCCCCCCTTTCTAGCTCGCAGAGGAAAAACATGCCCCGGTGTTGCAATATCAGAAGCTCCACGGTTCTTGCCGATTGCAACCGCAATTGTATGGGCCCTATCATGAGCGGAAATACCAGTTGTAACCCCCTCCCTGGCCTCTATCGAAATTGTAAAGGCCGTCTCGTGCCGTGAGGAATTATAAGATGACATTAGCGGTAAATTAAGGTGATCTACGCGCTCTTCTGTCAGAGCAAGACATATTAATCCTCGCCCATACTTTGCCATAAAATTTATAGAATCTGCGTTGGCCATCTCCGCTGGTATAACAAGATCACCTTCATTTTCTCTATCCTCGTGATCGACCAGAATAAACATTTTCCCCAATTTTGCATCTTTTATGATGTCTTCGATCGGTGACGTAATTAGCTGGTTCATAAATGTAGGCATTTTTTTTTCATAGATAAAATCATCGCTCTAGGTTATCTGCGTGAAAGTTTCACTGGTTAGAAGATCGAAGTATCAACTAGCACTCACTAAGTCTAGACACATATCGAGCTAAGGTATCCACTTCAATGTTAATCTCGTCGTTAGGTTTAACAAGTTTCCAATTGGTCACTTCTTTAGTGTGTGAGATGAGATTCACACTAAATTGACTTGCCAAAACGTCATTTACCGTAAGAGAGGTCCCGTTTAGAGCAACTGATCCCTTGTGCGCTATAAACTTAGCTAAGGGTTTTGGACATTCCAACACAACTTTTGTGCTGTTACCCTGCTCAAGTAAGGATAAAACTTTCACAACACCATCCACATGTCCGGAAACGATATGTCCACCTAATTCATCCCCAAGTTTAAGAGAGCGTTCCAAGTTTATTTTAGTTCCCTCTTTCCAGCTCCCAACATTCGATTTTGATAAACTCTCTGAAGAAACCTCAACATCAAAACTGGTAGGTTCAGAGGCCGTTTTTTCAATTACGGTAAGGCAAACACCATTGCAACAAATAGACGACCCGATAAGAATACTCTCAAAACCAAAAGAGCACAAAATTCTGATTCTTAAATCACCTTTTTTTTCTATTTTTAAGATAGTTCCTAAATCACTAACAATACCTGTAAACATTTTCTTTCCTTAGAGAATTAACTTTTAAATCATAGATCCAACTACTAGAGATCATGAGTCACAGAAACGTTTAACACTGTATCCCAGCTGTGTAAAATATCTCCTTCGATGTCTTCTAAACTAGTCAATTTTAATTTGGGCATACTTTCCAAACTATTAAAATTTAGCTTACCAATACTAGAAACCCCATCAGAACCAATTATTCTACCACCAAGGAACCCTACAACTCGATCAACCAGATTTTCCTCAAGTAATGACCCAGCTAATTGGCTTCCCCCTTCGCAAAAAATTCTGGTAATCCCTAAATCGGCTAATTGCTTTAACATTACACCTAAATCGAGAAATTTATTAGAGCTTAATCCAACCTCTAATAGCTTAGCCTTCTTGAGAATCCAAAAAGAACTGTCCTTTTGATCGACATCAGAGCCATGGACTAGCCATATCGGACCCTGATTTATACTTTTAGAAAGTGAACTTTCGTGAGGAATATTCAAAGTAGAACTCACAATTATTCTGACTGGATTTTTTTTAACTCCAATCTCCCGAACCGTTAACAGGGGGGAATCATTCCGAGCAGTGCCACCACCTACAAGAATAGCATCATACTGCGAGCGCATGCAGTGGACCCTTCGGCGAGCAGTTGGTCCAGTAATCCATTTGCTTTCCCTCGAGTGCGTTGCAATTTTACCATCGAAAGATGTTCCCAACTTCAAAGTCACCAAAGGCCTATTCAACCTAATTCTCATAATGAATCCAAGATTCAAACTTAAACCTTTACCTCGCAAAACTCCAATTTTTACTATTATACCCGCACGCTTTAACGCTTCCACACCTTTTCCTGAAGTCCTAACGTCTGGGTCTTTTATACTGATTACAACTCGGGAAACCTGTGCGTCGATTAGGGCCTGAACACACGGCCCAGTTTCCCCGAAATGTGCACAGGGTTCTAAAGTTACATATACTGTCGAGTTAATCGATTGGTTGCCTGCCTGATTAAGAGCAACCACCTCAGCATGAGGTCTTCCTCCATCTCCAGTCCGACCTCTACCGACAACCCTACCACTTGCTATTATAACACATCCTACAGACGGGTTAGGCCAAGTTTTACCAAGACCTCGAGATCCCAAAGATAGAGCCAGAGCCATCCAGCGCTCATCAAGCTCCTCTGTATCAGTCAATTACTTCTCTTTCTGAACAGGTGGGCGTAATTCCAAGACAAAATCTTCAAAATCATCTGCAGCCTGGAAATTCTTATAAACCGAGGCAAATCTTACATAGGCTACTGTATCAATCCTAGCTAAAGACTCCATTACTATTTCTCCAATAGTAGTGGAAGGCACATCAGCCTCTCCTAAGCTTTCCAACCTGCGTACAATTCCGGAAATCATTTGATCCATTCTTTCATGCTCTACTGGTCGTTTTTGCAGAGCTAAACGTATTGACCTTTGAAGCTTATCTCGATCAAAATCTTCTCTACGTCCATTGGACTTTATCACCACTAAATCTCTCAGCTGAACGCGCTCGTAAGTCGAAAACCTTCCGGCACAAGCTGGACAAAATCTTCTTCTCCTTATCGCAACATGATCTTCTGCAGGACGCGAGTCTTTTACTTGGCTATCTACATTTCCACAAAATGGGCAGCGCATACTGAAATCCCTACATATAATAACAATTGTAACTTGACGTTAGTTTATCCACATCCGCCTAGTGGAATCAACTATACTATGTGTACTTTTAGAAGTTAGTTCAAAATATATACTTATTAGTTATCTCTTTTCTTAAAATACTATTGCTCTAAAAAGCTTTTTATTTTTCTAGAACGACTTGGATGTTTCAACTTCCTTAGGGCTTTTGCCTCAATTTGACGAATTCTTTCTCTTGTGACGCTAAACTGTTGGCCAACCTCTTCAAGAGTATGGTCGGCGTTCATTCCTATACCAAACCGCATCCTTATTACTCGTTCTTCTCGAGGAGTTAGAGATGCGAGAACCCGGGTGGTGGTTTCCTTAAGGTTCTCTTGAATCGCAGAATCTAAAGGCAAAATGGCGTTTTTATCTTCTATAAAATCCCCAAGCTGACTATCTTCCTCATCTCCGATCGGGGTTTCAAGCGAGATCGGCTCTTTGGCAATTTTCATGACCTTGCGGACCTTGTCTAAGGGCATTTGCAATTTTTCAGCAAGTTCCTCTGGAGTAGGTTCGCGACCAAACTCATGCAACATTTGTCTGCCGGTACGTACTAATTTATTTATCGTTTCTATCATATGAACCGGTATACGAATTGTCCGAGCTTGATCAGCTATTGACCTTGTAATAGCT
>JAQBUS010000107.1 GCA_027623875.1 Pseudomonadota bacterium | reverse complement strand
TAGAGTAATCTAACCTTTAACTTACGATTAGTATTAACTTTTATATATTTAGGAACAAATGTGGTAGGCCCGGCAGGACTCGAACCTGCGACCAAAGCGTTATGAGCGCTCTGCTCTAACCAACTGAGCTACAGGCCCACAGTTTGTTAGGCTTCAATATCAGAGATACCGGAGGCGTCAAGTATACTCATGAGTTGCTCCTTCTTTTATGTTAGTTTATCGGTGTGTTTTATCTAGGAAATAATTTTAATGGTTAAAGAAAATAAAACATCACTCACCTATGCGGATGCTGGCGTGAGTATTTCGACCGGCAATCAATTGATCGAATCGATTAAGCCCGCTGCTATGCGAACAAAAAGATCTGGTGTAGTAGATGGTTTAGGTGGATTTGGAGCTCTTTTTGATTTAAAAAATGCGGGCTATTTAGACCCAATTCTTGTTGCAGCAACCGACGGAGTTGGTACGAAGCTATTAATTGCTATCGAAACTCAGAATTACTCAGCCATTGGTATTGATTTAGTCGCTATGTGTGTGAACGATCTGATTTGCCAAGGAGCTGAGCCACTTTTTTTCCTGGACTACTTTGCTACAGGGAAGTTAAAATTAGAATCTGCAACTAAAATTATTTCAAGTATCGCAAGAGGTTGCGAGTTATCTGGTTGTTCCCTTATAGGGGGTGAAACTGCTGAAATGCCTGGTTTGTATAAAACTAATGATTTTGACTTAGCTGGTTTTGCGGTCGGTGCGGTGGAGAGGGGACGAGTAATTCCAAAAGACATTACTAGCGGAGATTCTCTTATAGGTTTAGCATCAAACGGCATTCACTCAAACGGATTTTCTTTAGTGCGCAAAATAGTGGAACTATCCGGGTTAACTTGGGACTCAGCGTCCCCCTTTGGAAACCTATCTTTAGGAGAAGATCTTTTAATAGCTACAAGGCTTTATGTGAAGCCACTCCTTCCATTGCTTAAATCTAACAGAATTAAAGGATTAGCCCACATTACGGGTGGAGGCATTACAGAAAATATCGTACGTATTCTTCCTGAAAAACTAACCGCAGAAGTTTTTTTAGATAATTGGGAGCTCCCGGGTGTATATTCTTGGTTGTCACAGATTGGGGGTTTAGAAGAGCAGGAACTCCTTAGGACCTTCAATGCTGGAATAGGAATGGTTGCTGTAGTTGATAAGTTAAACGAAGAAGAGGTTATGAGTTCTTTAACTAATGCGGGTGAAACAGTATTTAAAATAGGTAAAGTTTGTGAAGGTACGAGAATTGAATACAGTGGCCAACTGTTAAAGTGAAAAGGGTTGCCATACTTATTTCTGGTTCTGGTTCAAATATGATTAAGCTATGCGAGAGCATGGTTGGCAAACATCCCGCGAGGCCAGTTATTGTAATTTCCAGTTTTTCTGGATCTGAGGGACTAACATATGCAACAAATATCGGTTTAAAAGCCGTTGTTGTAGAATTTGGTTTATTCCCAAAAGATAATTTTGGTTTTGAGGCAGCTATCACTGAAGAGTTGACCTTGGCAAGCCCAGACATAATTTGCCTAGCCGGTTTTATGCATATTTTAAGTCGGTCATTTCTTAAGAAGTTTGCAAACAAAATTATTAACATTCACCCTTCTCTTTTACCAAAGTATAAAGGTTTAAATACTCATAAGCGGGCTATTTCTGCCGGAGATTTTGAGGCTGGGTGTACCGTTCATAAGGTAACTGAGGAGCTTGATGGTGGTCCAATACTGGGTCAAGGGAAAGTTTTAATAGATAAGAATGAAACGCCTGAATCTTTGGCTGCTAAGGTGTTAAAGTTAGAGCACACTCTTTATCCACTCGTTTTAAAAAAATTTGCGGCTGCAGCTATTGATCAAACAGAAATTATTTTAAGTAACAGTTAACTATGTAGAGAAATATTTTTATGATAACTATAACTAGTACTAAAGAGTTGGAAGATTTTTGTTCTTATGCCAGAAATTTTCCATACGTAACTATAGATACAGAGTTTTTACGTGAAAAGACATATTATGCAAAGCTTTGTTTGATCCAACTTGCGGTTCCAGGCAAAACTGATCGTGACGCTGTTCTTATTGATCCCCTCAGGGATAATGAACTATCGTTGGAACCGCTCTTCGAGCTTTTAAAAAATAAATCTGTAGTAAAGGTATTCCATTCTTGCAGGCAGGATCTTGAAATTATTTATAACTTGGGTGGTTTCATCCCGGAACCATTATTTGACACTCAGGTTGCGGCAATGGTCTGCAATTTTGGAGATCAAGTAAGCTATGAAAAACTTGTGGAAAAAATTGTTAAGACATCCGTAGATAAAACGTCACGTTTTACAGATTGGTCAAGGCGACCTTTGACGTCATCGCAAGAAAAATATGCTTTAGCTGATGTTACACATTTACGTGATATTTACGAAAACCTTGCTGCTCAAATCAGTGAAACAGGCAGGCAATCTTGGATAAACCAAGAAATGAATATTTTGCAATCTCATCAAACTTACGACGTGAACCCAAGAGAGGTTTGGCGTAAAGTCAAAGTCCGGAGTAATTCACCGAAATTTCTTGCTGTAGTAAGAGAGCTAGCAGCCTTTAGAGAGTTGTTGGCGATAGAAAGAGATATACCTCGAGCAAGAGTATTCAAGGATGATGTGTTACTTGAGATCGCCTCTTCAAGACCGAATAGTGTTGAAGATTTATTAAAGGGAAGGCTTCAGATCAGAGAGTTTCGGGATGAGGTGGTAAGTGCGGGAATATTAAAATCCATATCTAAGGGGGTCAATTGTGCGACAGAAGATTTACCCAAAGGGTGGGACAATAAGGATAATAGGCAAATAAATGCAGCATTGGCAGATTTACTCAGGGTACTATTAAAGGCAAAGGCCGAAGAGTTCGGGGTTTCACAAAAATTAATAGCATCGGTATCTGAGCTAGATGAGTTAGCTAGGGGTCAAAGAAATTTGACGTTTCTTTCTGGGTGGAGGTATGATGTTTTCGGCAAGCTTGCTACCCGCTTATGTGAGGGAGAGATAGGGTTAACCGCTAAGGGTTCATCGGTTAGCGTGTTTGAGCTAAGTGCTACTATTACGGTTTAATAGATATTCTGTTCTTTTTCCCTATAATGGTAATTAATTTTATTTTTTTCAGTCTCTTTGCTGTGATGATTTCAACAACTATTAATCTGCGTGATTTTTCTGTTCCCTTACTATGCCTTAGATTTGGGGGATTGGCTTTAAGCTCATAAATAATTTTAGAATTATCTTTGTTTTTTACTTCCACAAGTTTTGCACCCCAGTAACCATTTGCTATGGGAATACCGGTTACCTCTAATATGGCACCCTCAGGTATGCGGTTTAATTTGACGGCTTCTAACTTCTCAATGACGGGCGTTTGTTCAATCAAAGATGCTAAGTTATTTTGTGTCGTCGTGTTAACTAATTTATTATCTATAGGTAGAGCCATTGATCTCTTGGAGTCCTCGGAAAGAGAGCTACAAGCTGTTGTAGAAATAAATGCAAAAAGAACTATATTTTTAAACATATCTTAAGGTGCCCTTGTAAGCTTTTGATTGAATTCTAAATGCTCATAAACTATGACACAAGTGATCTTTTTTGTTAAGATCCCTATAATTTTTGTGTTAGAGGAATGGTAGATGGCTCAGACTTCATTTGAAGAAATCGTTGAAACTTTCGAATTCCTTGATGATTGGGAGGACCGCTATCGATATGTTATAGAACTAGGTAAGGCGATGCCAAAAATTGACACTGCTCTTAAGGTAGAGTCCTCAAAAGTGGAAGGATGTGCTTCTCAAGTTTGGATCCATTGCTTTATCGAGGGAAAAGGAGAAAATTCAATATTCTCTTTTGACGGGGAGAGTGATGCTTTAATAGTTTCTGGATTAATTTCAATATTGCGATCTTTGTATAATGGTTTGAGGTTAATAGATGTTAACCAGGTAAACGTAATGGCTGAATTAGAACGGTTAAATCTAAAAGAGAATCTTTCTGCACAAAGATCAAATGGCCTTCGGGCCATGATCCAACGAATTAACTCTACAGCGTTAAATGCTTTTATTTAAAATTAGAAAGCTCTATTTCAAGTTGACCAAAACCTGTAAAGCGTCTCTCAAAATTCAGGCCTAAAGTTTTAGCGTGAGCTTCAGCAAGCTTGTCTAGTTCTGGATCATTCGTTTGCGCTTGATACACAAGTTTTTCATAATGCCGGAAATATGTATCCCTTAACTCGGGATGTTTGTCCAGTCCAAGCGGTTTTATAACAAAAGAATTAAACTGTCTGACTAGGAAGTCAGTTAAATAAAATGCAGTTATCTCGTCACGCTGTTCAAATTCCTGATTTCCTTCATAAAAACTATAACAATGAGGCCCAGCAATAATTTCCACTCCAAGTTTACGACAAGCGTTTTTTAATTCCCCACCAGTTCCGCAGTCTGCATAAGCTACAAATATACTTGTATATTTTTCTTGATTCTCTTTAATTTTGCTAACAACAAGGGGCGTTATTTTCTCCGGGTTGTTATGCAAGATCGCAGGTAAACAAATTAGATCAAGATGTTGCCAGTTATTTAAGTCAATAAGGTATACTATCTCTTTTGCTAGAGCGCCGCACGCTATCAATAGCACTTTTTGATTGTTAATTATTTCGATACCGGAAAACGTTAAATTAGAATCTTTAAGTTTTGGCATAACTCTCTTTCATTCTATCTTGTCGGTACTTTTAAGCGAATGTTATATAGATTTTCCTTTTAGGTAGCAGGAATTTGATTATGCTTTCTAGCCATAAAATCCTTAGCTGTTTCAACAGCGACAGCCGCATCCCGGCAGTAAGCGTCTGCTCCGATAGCGCGGCCGAACTCTTCGTTAAGCGGGGCGCCGCCAACAAGTATTGTGTAGTCATCTCTGATGCCTTTTTCTATCATGGTATCAATAACAACTTTCATATAAGGCATAGTAGTTGTTAGCAACGCAGACATACCTAAAATGTCAGGTTTTTCAAGCTCTAGTGCATCGAGATATTTTTCGACTGAGTTGTTAATCCCTAAATCAACCACCTCAAAACCAGCGCCCTCCATCATCATCCCAACTAGGTTTTTACCAATATCATGAATGTCACCTTTAACTGTTCCTACCACCATTTTTCCGACTCTTGGTGCTCCGGTTGCAATTAATAAGGGTTTAAGTATTAACATCCCACCCTTCATGGCATTGGCTGAAAGTAAAACTTCAGGAACGAATAGTATACCATCCCTAAAGTCATTTCCGACAATGGTCATTCCGCCTACAAGAGCTTCTGTAAGGATTTTGTAAGGTGCCCACTCTCTTTGAAGCAAAATGTTAACAGCTTCTTCTATTTCTTCTTTTAAGCCATCATATAAATCGTCAAACATTTGTTCAACAAGCTCGGAGTCATTAAGTTCAGATAATATAATCTCGTCTAATTCAGACATGCTTATGACTCCTAATCTTACAAATAGTTAGTGACTGAGAGTTGATCTTTGTTTTTGTTTGTGGCTAGACAAATAGCGACAATTATTTGTTCCCTACCGACGTAAGTTGTAATAAAAAATTAGGGGCTGTCCTAGATAACCAACATTGAGGTTATTA
>JAQBUS010000106.1 GCA_027623875.1 Pseudomonadota bacterium | reverse complement strand
CACTCCAAAGATGACCTTCAGAATTTTTTAATTTCGAAAAAGACCTTGAGGCACCATTTAAAAAGGGCTCATCAAAATAGTTATCACCAAAAAGATCGTGCAATCCCGGATGAGCCATGGGTACATGATATCCTTCATTATCTACATCTCTGATACATTTCCAGTTTACGTTAGAAACCTCTGTCCAAAATGAATTTGGAACCGATTCCAATCCAGAAAGGTTGTACTGAGACAACTCTTCATCAAAACGCCCAAAAATTTCTTTAACAGACGCTTGAGGTCCAGAATTAAATCTAACAAAAATAAAACCATTCCAGAGCTCACACTCAAGGGGTTTTAACCCCCACTCGCTGTAATCCATCTTTGGGAAACTTTTTGGTTGAGATGGTCCACGAAGAGAACCGTCAAAATTATACGTCCACCCATGAAAAGGGCACACAATTGCAGATTTGCAAGTGCCTCGCTCACTTCCCAGGACACGCGACCCTCTGTGCCTGCACAGATTATGAAATCCGTTTACTTTACCCTGGGAGTCACGAATGACTAAAGCCCTTTCTCCAACAATATCGCATGTAATAAAATCGCCAACGTTGGGGATGTCGCTTGAATGACATATAAGTTGCCAGTGTTTTCTAAAAAGCTCCACTTTTTCAAGGGCTAACATTTCTGGGCTAGTATAACTCCAAGGAGGTAAACCTCTTCTATCCCAGTCTTTTTTTTGGTTAAGTTTTTTTGAAGTTATGATTTCATTATTTAGGGGCATAATAAACCTTAAGTATGTTTTTAAAAAGTTACTATAAAATTTGTGAGGCAAGAAGTAAATCTCTGAGGCTCCACCTATACATAAACAAAAAATTAACCTAACTTTGATTTAAATTTAAAAGAAAACACCAACTTCATGCCTGATAACAATATAGAATACGACAGAAAGGCCATCCTATTTCTGGAAATGGTATGGGGTGAAGGAAACCTTTCACCCAGAGGTATTGATGAACTAAAAAGACTTATATCCGGGATAGACTTTACAAACAAAGATGTAATTGACATTGGTTGTGGATCCGGAGGCAATACAATTCACCTTGCAAAACTAACTCAATTAAAGAGCATACTGGGGTTAGACATTGAGGCACCTGTTATAGAGCTCGCTAAAGAAAGGGTCACAAAACTGAATCTGAAGAGTAAAGTTAGTTACTTAAAGGTAAATCCTGGTATTTTCCCTTTCAGGGACAAAAGTTTCGATATCATTTTCTCAAAAGATTCACTTATACACATCGCTGACAAGGATACGCTCTTTAGAAATTTCTTTCGAATTCTATCTCCTGGCGGAAAATTAGTAATAGGAGACTGGATGATATCACATGATGGCGTTATGTCATCAAATATGAAGGCCTACATTAAAGCCGAAGGTTTGAGTTTCAATATGGGTTCTCCCCGCGCCTATGAGAGTGCGATGCGGTTAGCAGGGTTCTCAAATATCAAAGTAGTAAATCAAAATTCTTGGTATCTCAAACAGGCCCAAGAAGAGCTGGCCAGCATGAGTGGCCGACTGTTTAAGGATTTGGAAAATGCTGTTGGCTCTAATTACGTCAACAAAAATATCGACACATGGAAGAAAATGATTAAAGTTTTGAAGTCGGGAGAGCATTGTCCAACTCACATATTTGCTACAAAAACTTAAAGACTTGCTAGAAAGCCTTTAAGTCACAACGGAATTAAAGAAAAACACACCCTGCTCTACCGAAAGATCCAAAATCAGCATTTATTTTTGAGCCCGAGGGAGCTTCTATGGCCCTAACAAATGATCCCGATAAAATAACCTGACCTTCTTCAATCTTTTGTCCGTAATCAGACATTCTTTTTGCCAACCACACAATTCCCATAATGGGATCATTTAAAACCCCTGCTCCTAAACCAGTTTCTTCCACTTCTCCATCACGAGTGACAATGGCTCCGACCCACCTCAAGTCTATATCTCTTGGCGAGTGCCGTTTATCCCCTAAAATTATTCCAGCATTCGCCGCATTATCTGATATGGTATCGCAAATTCCTCTACTTTTTCCTGTAACATTATCCAACCTTAATATCCGTGTGTCTAAAATTTCAAGGGCTGGGCAAACGAAGTCAGTTGCTTGAATCACATCCTCAACAGTTACATATCCTCCTAAGGATGACTTCATAACAAAAGCAATTTCAGCCTCAATTCGAGGTTGAATAAATCTTCCAGAAGGGATTTTGGAATCGTTTGAGAACTCCATGTCATCCATCAATACGCCACTATCTGGTATATCAATATTTAGTGCATATTGCATTGCCTTCGATGTTAAACCAATTTTCCAACCAACTATTTTCTGCCCAGATTCAATCTTAAGCTGGACCAAAGCCTTTTGAATGGAATAGGCATCAGTCATTTCAATATTCGGGTATTTCTGTGTCAGGAGACCTATTTGAACTCGATCGAACTCAGCGTTATATAAAGCATGCGCAGCGGCTTTAATCTCAGTGGCTTTCAACATTTACTACCTCATCAGCTATATGATTTGACAGCGTCCCAATCCCTTCAGCTTCGACTTCAACTAAATCTCCTGGGATAAGCCAAATCGGAGGATCAAAACGCGCTCCAGCTCCGGTTGGAGTTCCGCACACCAGAACATCACCTGGAACAAGAGTAGTGAAGGTCGAGACATAAGCAATAATCTTACGGAACGAAAAAATCATTCTAGAGGTTCGATCTTTTTGTCGAACTTCTCCGTTCACTCGTGTTTCTAAATTAATGTCATCTAACTGCAAAGCATCCCGGAAAGGTACAATCCAAGGGCCCATAGATCCTGATGAGTCAAAGTTCTTGCCTTGGGTTACATTGAACTTTGCGTGTCTCAGCCAATCTCTAAGAGTCCCCTCGTTGCATAAAGTTAAAGCGGCGATATGCTTATAAGCATTAACTTCCTGAATTCTCCGTCCACCCAATCCTATTACGATCGCAATTTCACCTTCATAATCAAGCATATAGCTTTCTGGAGGGCGGATAATCTCTTTGTTGTGACCCGTGAACGAACCCGGAAATCGGACAAATAATGATGGATTTGTTGGAGCGTCCTGGCCATCCTTGTATTCCGCATTTCTATCTGGAAAATTAACGCCAATACAAATAATTTTTTCTGGGTTCGGAATAGGAATATCATACAAAAAGTTACTATATTTGAAATCAGTAGTTCGCCCCGATGAGGCAGCCACTAAATCTTCCAACAGACCAGCTGCAATTACTTCAGTAAGATTAGAATGCTGGTTATAAACCCCTCCCATATCAATTACGCCTTCATCACTCAGCACACCGAAACTCTGTTTATTATCAACAGTAAAAGTTATGACTTTAGGCAATACTTGATTGTTCATTATAAGACTCCACTAGGTAATAATTACGGCGCGATAATAGGCGATGCGGTTAATGCAGATTTTCTGGCTGTGATGCCATAGAATTCAGTTCCATGCTCAAACCAACTTTTAGGAGCTGGCGCCCCCCACAAAGTTTGACGTTGAGGATCTTTTAAATCCCATTTTATGGGTTCATGATCTGGATCAATTGTTTGATAATCAGAACAGTATATTTCAACCCGATGCCCATCTGGATCCAAAATATACAAGAAAAAAGCATTGGAAATACCATGACGTCCAGGTCCACGTTCAATATTTTTTAAATAACCTGTCGTCGCCATCAGATCGCATAAATCAATAATATTAAGAGGCGTTGGGACCCAAAACGCTGTATGGTGTAACCGTGGTCCTAATCCATTTGTAAATGCAACATCGTGAACACCGCCTTTTCTTTGCATCCAGGCGGCCCAAATTTTATTACTTTCATTATCTTCAGTGTACTCCGTAACTCGAAACCCCATTCCATTCCAGAACTCCACAGAAGCGTCCACATCTGGACTGAAACAGTTTACGTGATCAATACGCAGAGGCTTAACACCCCTATATAATTTATATTTCTGATGAATCGAATCCAAACGATCCATCTTATGATAAAATTCAATAGGTACACCGTGAATATCACAACTCCTAAGTGTACGCCCCTGATATGGCCGTTCAACCCATTCGGTCGGTGACAATTGTTCACGAAACCACTTTTCAGCTTTATCCAAATCAGTTTCAGAAAAAACCTTAAAAGTAATTGCGTTAACTTTAGGGTTCTTGGTTTTCTTAAGAACAATACAGTGATGGCCACGCTCTTCCATCGCTCTTAAAAATATTTCCTCAGAAGACTCAAACGTGACCTGGAGCCCTAGAGTGTCAACATAGAAAGCTCTACTGGCTACAAGATTAGATACTCCCAACTCCACATGGCTCAGTCGAACAATATTAAAAACCGGATTGAGGTTTGGAGATGGCACGGGCATAAAATTAACTCCTTAATTAGTAAGCTTAGGGATTGGGTGACGCTCTGTTGCAAATGCTATATTTTTTGTTTCCATATAAAAATCAAATGACCAATCTCCACCATCTCGACCTATTCCCGAAGACTTAATCCCGCCAAAAGGAGCTGGTAGATGTCTAACATTTTCTGAGTTAACCCAAATCATGCCAGCATCCAGACCATCTGAGAATCTAAAGGCGCGCGTTACATCAGACGTCCATAAATAACCACTTAACCCATAATCCACATCATTCGCTATTCTTAATGCCTCAGCTTCATCAGAAAACGAAATAGCCGTAAGTACTGGACCGAATATCTCCTCTTGAGATATTCGCATATCATTATTAGCGTTAGTGAATAAAGTTGGTTCAATATAACAACCACCACCTGGACCATTTATTTTATTTCCACCCGCCAAAAGTATTGCTCCTTCTTCTTTGCCAATTCTTATATACTCTAAAACTTTTCTTTCATGAACTGGGTGAATTAGGGGCCCAACAATAGTTTTTGGGTCCAGAGGATGGCCTACTTTTATGAGCTTGGCCTTCTCTGCCACTTTTTGTGTAAACATCTCATAGATACTCTCCTCCACTAGCAATCTAGACGAGGAAGTGCACCTTTCTCCATTAAGTGAGTAAATCATAAAAACAGCCGCATCAACTGCACGGTCGATATCAGAGTCAGCAAAAACAATAACTGGGTTTTTTCCACCCAGCTCAAAATGAACACGTTTCAGCGTTTCAGCGCCCTGACGCATAATCATAGAGCCAGTTTTTCCTTCACCTACAAAACCGATCGCTTTAATTTTGGGGTTTTCCGTAAGAGCACGCCCGGCTTCCTCTCCCAGGCCATTTACAAGGTTCCACACCCCCTTTGGTAAGCCAGCATCCTCAGCTATTTCGAGGAGCAACCGAGCCGTCAATGGAGAAAACTCGGCAGGCTTATGAACTATCGTACACCCTGCGGCCAAAGCTGGAGCGATTTTCCACGTAGACAACATAAAAGGGGTGTTCCATGGTGTAATTATGCCAACTGGACCAATTGGTACTCTTGTCGAGATATTTACTTGTCCGGTTGTCCGAAGAGACTTTCCATCTCTTGCCTCTTCAGCTCGGTCAGCAAAAAATCGAAAATTTTCTGCCCCTCTTAACGCCGCCTTAGACATAAATTTCAATGATTGCCCTGTATCCATACACTCGACCAAAGCAATTTCGTCTGCCCTT
>JAQBUS010000105.1 GCA_027623875.1 Pseudomonadota bacterium | reverse complement strand
CTAAAGGATTATTTCCGAGGATCTCGGGATGAACATCCCTCTAAAATACCATGTAACTCGTTCATCGCGATTAAGCCGCCTAGTGTCGGTTATTACTGTGTTGGCTTTAATTCTTCTAATATCTGTACCACTTTGGGCCGGTCGAGCTGATACACGGTTATTAGGAGAAATGTTTTTATATCTGGCTCTAGCGAGCTTGTGGAACTTACTTGCTGGTTACGCAGGCCTTGTTTCTATAGGACAACAAGCCTTCGTGGGTTTAGGCGGCTATATGTTATTTGCTTTAACAATTTTTGCGGGATTTCATCCTTTAACAGCAATAGCCATATCGGGTGTAATTGGAGCTATTATAGCGATGCCAGTCGGAATTCTTATTTTTAGATTAAGAGGCGCCTACTTTGCTATAGGAACTTGGGTCATAGCTGAGGTTTTTAGACTAAGTTTTGCTCAAATACAATCTCTTGGAGGAGGCTCTGGCTCTTCATTGCCAGTGGCTATTGTCAAATCTCTTGCGAGCAGCAGGCAAATGAGAGAGTGGGCAAGCTATTGGCTGGCTCTAGGGTTAGTAGTTTTAGTTATTGGGGCCGTATACCTTTTCTTAAGATCAAGGCAAGGCCTAGCATTGATGGCACTTCGTGATAACGAGTTGGCCGCCAGCTCACTTGGTATAGACATCTGGAAAACTAAATTTATTGTATACATTGTTACAGGCGCTCTAACAACGCTTGTAGGCGGCCTTATCTTTCTTCAAAAATTGAGAATTTCTCCAGACGCAGCATTTGCTGTAAATGACTGGACGGCCTTTGTTATTTTCATTGTGGTTATTGGAGGAATTGGCACCCTAGAAGGTCCAATCATCGGGACATTAGTCTTTTTTGCATTGAGAGAGCTACTGGCAGATTTGGGAACTGCTTATCTTATTGTTTTAGGACTATTCGCAATTTTTGTTATGCTTCGAGCTCCACAAGGTGTGTGGGGGTTTATGAAATCTAAATTTCACATTTACCTTTTTCCCCTAAATTACAAAGTTGAACCGTTTAGAGAAGATGATTGATTAAGATGAGCAATACTGAAAACAGTAATAACAGAATTCAGGTGATCGAACGGGCAGTTGCAATATTACGTGCTCTAAGAGACAATCCGTCTGGGCTTAGCCTTGGAAACATTTCTAAGCAAGTATCGCTTCCAAGATCAACAGTGCAAAGGTTAGTAAATGCCTTAAAAACTGAAAGGATGGTTATTTCTTTAGATACCCGAGGCGGTTGGGTTTTGGGACCAGAGCTACAAACAATGGTTCAAAAGTCAAATTGGAACATCATAGATGCCGTCCGTCCGTCACTCTTCGAACTATCCCGAAAAACAGGTGAAACAGTTGATTTATCTGTATATCGCGGTGCCGGAATGATCTTCCTTGATACTGTTTCCGGGAATCAAAGGCTTGCAGCAAACGTATCTGTTGGAGATGTTTTTCCACTAACAACTACTGCAAATGGCATGGCTGCCCTATCCTTGATGACAGACAGTAAGGTCACAGAACTTGCGGCTAGAGAATGGCAAATATCTAAAAGGGCGCCGGATGTGCGTGAATTTCTATATAAAATTAATAAAGTAAGATCTTCGCGATTTTCGTACGATCTCGAAGAGCATACAAAAGGCGTTTGCGCTATAGGGATAGGGTTTCTTGATTGGAGTGGGGATCCACATGCGATCTCAGTCCCCATTCCCGCGACTAGGTACTCTGAGAATAAAGGGCTTATTGAAACTGAGTTGCTGATACTTGAGAAGAGCATAAAACATTTAGTTAGTTTACAGTGACCACAAGTTTTCAAAGTAAATATACTTAGTATTATCCTAAGTACATATTCTGAGTTCAAGGTCTCTGTACCCCAAAGCCTCCTTGGTGCTCAATTTTAGATCATATACACTTAATACATACAAAAAACTTTGGATATATTTACATTGAAAACTAACATTCGGTGGCAACCAATCAAGAGGCCCCATAGCTCCTTTTTTTCTATTAGCATTTCTATCAACGACCAATAGATTTAAAAAATTATTTGAAAATAATTTTCTTGCTGAATGAGTCCATTCACCGGCTCCATGCTCCCAAGCAAATTTTAGTGGGACAAGGTGATCTATATCAAGAAGAGTTGGGTCTATAATGTATTTAGCGGTATAGGGATCGGTCCACGATCCAGATACGACTGCACATCCGTCTGATCGAAGTTTAGGAGCTGTTTTAGAAAACGATTTCAATAGTTCATGTCTAGTATTCAAGCAGTTGCCATCTTCATCTGACCAACTACCAAATTCACTTCGTTTGTATTTTTCATCTGCAAAACCTATGTCGATAGAAAAAATACAAAAACATAAAATGGTAAAAAAAACCATTTTAAAAATATTCATAATTATTCCTAACCCAATATCCTAATTTAAAAAAAGTGAGCTCTATTAATTCACACTAAATCAAATTAGTACTAGAGCACACAACAGATTTTAATCAATGCCCTTAACTATACATATTAAGGCGCCCTATCCAGCTACCAGCTACCAGCTACCAGCTAAGAAAGCTTAATCTTATGAACGTCACCCATAAAACCTGCTCCGACCAGGAAACAGCCGCCTATTTATGGAATGCTGTACCCACTTCTAAAATAAATGACACATCAAAATCCTTAAAGGATGTCATAGCTAGTACCTCATCCCTAGTCGAAAGCGTTAGTGTAAAAAGTATTTCTGATATTTTCATTCAAAGACATATTACTGGAAGAATTACATACAGCCAATATTTGTGTCTCATAGCGTCGCTGAGCGAGGATTCAACTTTTAAAGCCAAAGTAGCCTTTGATCATTTAACATCAAATAAGGAAAATAAGCTCAGTCAGGAGAATTTCATCCAGATAGCGAAGCTTATAATAAAAGATGAAAAAATAATTGTGGGAATATACGAAAAGATGAATTCGTCAGGAGCTGAGTTTATCAACGAATTTAATTTCGTTGATTTTCTTCCAAAAGACACAACTCAGGATAATAGTTTTTATTCGGTTACCCACCAGATGGAAACAATCGCTAAAGTTAGGGCAAAAAAAACGCCATCGCATAATAACGTTAAAGAACCAAAAAAAACAAACTGTGAAAATGACACCGCTGGTGGAACTTCTCCTCTGCAAATTCAAATAGGTTTTTTTAGGTTAATTCAAGGTGCTGCATATAGATGTTTTAGAGCAAGCTATACAGCCAACTCAGAAACACATTTGCGGGCGTATGACCTTCCCTATTCAATTAGTAATTTCGTTACCTTCATTGATCGAATAACTAATCTTTATATTTCCAGTGGCGTGCTTGAAGAAGACCCAATAAACGAAGTAAAAAAACTTCGCAGTCTGGTTTTTAAAGAATACGACGAGCTAAAATCCAGAATTCAAAAGTGGTCCGAAATAAAAAAAGATCCTCATATGCTTCAAGCAGAGGCATTGCTTGAGAATGAAGAACTGGAAATTATTGACGAGCATAACTTATTCTTGGCGATCATCGAGGTGGTTTTAAGTATTGGGATAGATGGAGAAAATCATTACACCATAGATCATTCGGACATGGCACTAAATGAACTTAATAGACTTCGCCTTAAGGAAGAATTAGCTGAGCTCGGTAATTTATCAAAGTCTCGAAAAACTTTAAGCAGCATTCAGGAGGATTTTATACAATCTTGGCAACGCGTGATCGTTGACGATGCTGACGCACATATACCCGGTTCGATAATGCCTGTTAAATTTTGGTATGAAAAATTTATGCCACAATTGCTTCTTGCATGCTCAGCAAGTACCAATGAAGAGCTAAATAAGATAAGCGCGTTGACAGACAAAGATCTTGACAATTGGCACAAGCAAAGAGTCTCAAACGGTAATTTTTCTCCATACGCTCTTGACGTTCAAGATCACTTCCCTGGTAATTCTCTAGAAATCAAAAAGAGCATACAACAGGCTTGGAGACTATCAGAACATTATCTAAATGGTGTTCAAAAGCGAAGAGAGAGAGAGAAGAGAGAGGTCGAAATGATGGATATCTATGCGAATACGTTGCATTCATAGACATTTATTTAAGTCGGAACGATGTAGAACTATCCGACATGCGCCTTAGCTTTCCTTACTATATTGGACCTGCAACTTGGCGTTTTATGCATACAATGGCTGAAATTTCTTGCACGAATGTTGATGACAAAACTATCGTCTCAGACTTCAAAGATTTTTTCAGATCTTTAGCGACTGTATACCCCTGCCCGTACTGTAGATACCACCTTAATAGATATGTAGTACAAAATAAGGAAATCAAGAGATACCCTTTAGAATATCTCTTTTTGGGTTTTAACAGCGATAAAATGGATTTAACCATTTCTCTCGAAGATAAATTAGCTGTGATATCAACACCGGAAGATCTGCGACTGTTTATCTGGAAATTACATAATACGGTTTCTTCGTCAATCGCGCGAAGCGAGGCTTGGTTCAAAACCGAACAAGATCCACTATATACTAATCGGTATTGGCCAAGTCTAGATACTGAGATGGAAAGAGCCCACGCCTTTTCTGAAATAACAGTGGAACTGTCTAGAATTTATAAAGTTTATCACTTACTGAAGCCAGTTTCAAAGCTTGAAACGCTTAGAGACGAGTTGCAGTACGCCTTGGAAACCTCAAATAGCGATTTATTTTTCTCGTGCAAAGAGCGCTTTAATGAGACCATAGGTTTACTCGAGAAAGAAATTATCTCGTCCGGCTTTCTTCAGGAAACCTATCATTATAACCCAGCACTGTTAATTGTTGCCCCCCATTTTACAGCGGAAGACGAAGCGTATGCTAGAAGTGGGGGTTATTACGAAAACTAAAAATTTTTCTTCAAAACAAAAGAAGTAAGGATCTTCTCCCCGTTAGAAACATTACTAATAACTAAATATTAAATACTATATCACGATTATGTCTTTTAAACTTAAACTGTACCAGAAAGGTCTAAAACATGAAGAAATTTGTTCGAACTATTTCAAACTATCCAATCCATGGGGTTGAATTTAGAGACATAACCACCCTCCTTCAGGATGCCAAACTATTTGCAAGAATAGTGGATGAAATGACAGAACCGTGGGTGGGCAAGAAAATTGATGCGATCTTAAGCATTGAATCACGCGGTTTTATAATGGCAGGTGCGATAGCATATAAGCTTAAATCTGCCTTTATTCCGTTAAGAAAACCTAACAAACTTCCGTACAAAACTCACATGGTTTCATATGATTTAGAATATGGTCAAACTGAGATGCACATCCACACTGATAGCTTAGAAGGACATAACGACTTGTTAATTATTGATGACTTGTTGGCGACCGGTGGTACAGCGATTGCTGCTGTAGACTTAATTGATAAGTTTAAGGGTAAAAACATAGTAGGTGCAGGTTTTATTATTAATCTGCCATCATTAAACGGAGAAAAACGCCTAATAGAGAGAAACGTCTCGTGTCACTCTATGATGGAATTTTGAGCTCTCCCGAGAACTTTTCTTAATAACAAATAACTGATAAATATAGAATCTGAAGACTTTTTAGTGATCACAAAAAAAACTGAGATGGAGTGAAAAATAATGAGAACATTTTTAA
>JAQBUS010000104.1 GCA_027623875.1 Pseudomonadota bacterium | reverse complement strand
CTAGTTTTGAAAGCAGTTTGCCATACCGAGATAACTTTTGGTATAAGAGAGCATATGACTCGGAATCTGGATGCTTCTCTCCATTGGAAAAACTGGGCACACCATTTTCTATTATCACATGTTTTTTATTTAGAGCTAAGGAAACGGTTGGAATTTTTTTTAATTGAAAAGAACCTTGGCCAGCCCCTATCTCTAGCTCTTTGGCGACTTGTTCATTTAGATTGTAGATCAGATGAGCAATTCTAGATATTCGAACCCCTGGGATTAATTCCTCTGTTCTGGCCATTCCACCAAGTACCTTGGAACGTTCTAACACCAGTATTTTTTTTCCCTTTCGTGCAAGTGTCGCTCCAGCGCACAATCCATTATGGCCAGCGCCTATAATTATCACATCAAAATCGTGGTTATTTGTATTTGTCATTATTTAAATATCACGCTGAGTATGAAGGCATTAATTTACCCTTGCCTATATTTGTTAAAATTTCACGCGCTGCATTTGCTCCTGGTGCTCCCATTACACCACCACCTGGATGAGTTGAGGACCCAACTATATAAAGGCCATGAATAGGAGAGTTGTACTTAGAATAGCCTGGGATGGGCCTATTAAAGAGTAATTGATCGAATGTTAGCTCGCCCTGGAAAATGTTACCTTCTGTTAACCCAACCTCTTTTTCAATGTCTGCAGGACTTCGGACTTCAGCATGCAAAATATGTTTTCGAATGTCTGGCATTGCTTGTTCCATTTTATCATAAACGCAATTTGCAAATTTCTCTTTTTGTTCAGAGTCCCAATTTTCAGGGCTTCGTGTGCCATTTGTGTTTAAATCGTAAGGTGCATATTGAATAAATACTGTCATCATATGACTACCTATAGGAGACATAGTAGGATCGATTTGTGAAGGTATTAGCATATCAAAATATGGATTTTTTGACCACTGGCCAACTTTCCAATCATCGTAAGCTAACTCGAGCTCATCAAGGCTGTTTGAACAGTGTAAATCACCCTTTAAAAAGGGTGCATCTTTCGGGGCTGCAGGAAAGTCAGGCATCGAATCTAAAGAAATGTTAATCTTACCGCTAGATCCTCTGATTTTAAAACGTTTTACGGCTTTAATGAAGTCAGTCGGGAGTGCTTCTTCCCCTAAATGTTTCAGGAATGTTCTCTTTACGTCCATATTTGACGCAACTATTGGTGCAAAATATTCGTCGCCATTCTCAAGAACCACTCCCGTGACTCTGTCATTTTTAATTTGAAACTGATCAAGGCCTGAGCCCACTAAAATTTCGCCACCAGCTTCAGAAAACGCATCTCCCAATGCTTTTGAGACCGCTCCCATTCCACCTCTCGCAAAACCCCAAGCCCCAATCGTTCCGTCGACATCTCCCATATAATGATGAAGCAATACATAAGCGGTTCCCGGTGAGTAGACCCCAAGGCCGGTCCCTATTATCCCTGATCCAGCCAAGTGAGCTTTGATTAACTCATTGTCAAAATGTTCATTTAAAAAATCCCCAATCGACATTGTCCAAAAACGAATTGTTTCTGCAATTTCTTTTGCGCCCAGGCCATGAATTTTTTTTATCAGGTAAATCAGTTCAGCAAGGTCACGAGGACGAACAGAGGTAGGGTCTGGTGCAGGCCGTAAGAGAAAAGGTCGAATAAAACGACACTGCCTAATTATAATTTGGCTAAAGCGTTCATATGCATCAACGTCTTTGGGACTATGACGTCTTATTTCTCTCTTAAGGGCTTCGTGATCTGAGTGATAAGCAAAGTAGTCACCATCTTCAGTAAAAGTAGCTCCACCTTCGTATGGAATTACTTGCAGGCCAAAACGAGGCAGCTCCAAATCTCTAACAATTTCTCTCCGCAGTAGAGAACAGACGTATGAGCAATTAGAATAGGTAAAGCCGTCATAAATAGACCTACTTACTGCAGCACCACCGATCCAATCATTTTTCTCAACGATCAAAACTTTTAAGCCAGCTTTTGCTAAATAACAACCAGCTGTAAGACCATTATGACCGGCGCCAACAATTATTGCATCATATCTTTTTGTCTTACTCAAACAACCCTGCTAACATTAATTTACATACCAAATATAAACTATTCACCGGATGGCGTAAAGCTTTTAGCTAAGAAAATTTATCGGTTAGTAGTTTGAGCGACGTTGATATTTTTAATTAGGGCCTTCATTTCTCAAATGCATTAATTAGTTTGTTCAGCATCAATTAATTTTTGCAAACGTCTGCGAAATAGTAATGGGCCGGCGTCGATAGCTATGTCAATATTCCCACCTGTCTTCTCAGACATCCCTTTTTGAACATCCGTTAGAATTTCTCTATCCTCGTTAAATGCAGCTTCTACTGATTTACTCATATATTCTGATATTTTGGAGTCATTGGGCGCCAAATTCCGAATTTGAAACCAATAATAGCGAGTTGTATATTCGTCTACTGGGGTCATAAAATTATAACTGTCCATTTGGAATACTTGATTGGCGGGCAGTTTCTTGTCTTCACCTCCTGTGCCTACGGGAGTAAATATTGCCTTTATATAGGCTAAAGATGGGTAAAACACCTCATAATGTTGTTTTCGATCACATTTACCATCGAAAGGAACCAGAGACTGGTAAAATGGGGCAACCTCTGTATCGTACATCCACCTGGAAACTATTACGCTATTCTCTGTTGAGCTGACTTCAAGTGGCTCCTCTTCAGTTGCAGAATTTCCAAAAGAAGATTGGTGGACCCATGCGACGTGAGACGGATCCAATAGATTGTCTGTTATATAAAGATAATTGCAGTTGAACGGCATAGCATCACCTTTATTAATGCCCCATTCTGGGTCATCGTAGTGACAAACATTAAATATCTTGGCTGGGTCTGCCAAAGAGCCATCGCCCATCCAAATCCAAACTAACCCATAACGTGAAACAACTGGATATGAACGAACATTGGCGGATGTTGGGATATTGTTTTGTCCCGGGACACGGATACACATACCCGAGCAATCGAACGTTAGCCCGTGGTAGCCACATTCTATTTTATCACCAAGTAATCTTCCCTTAGAAAGAGGAAGCTTTCGATGAGGGCAGGCGTCAAATAGAGCGACCGGACTACCACTCTCTGTTCTATATAAAACAATCTTTTCTCCAAGAATTTTAACCTGTTTTAAGTCCCGAGTTACATCCTCATCCCATCCAGCTACATACCATGTATTTCTCAAAAACATTTAAAACTCCTTTTTGGAACATATTAATAATTCCTTTTAACTTTTAGAGTTAAAAAAAACAAGAATTCTTAATTCGTTATTGCTCTAAGAAAATAGTCATATTAACTCTATGGTAAGATTCCCCTGATACTCCTCTCTATCGAAAGAATTAAGTTAACGCATCAAGAAATATATAAAGCGTATTGTCCCTTCTTTCAAAATAAAAAAAATTAAAGCAATAGGTTACAGGCATTTATTAATCAGTTTCCAAGATTTAGTTTTGGCTTCCAAAAGGGACGAAATAATTCAATTTTGGGACATCTATTCATAACCACTTGCAAGCCCGCTTCTTCGGCAAGTAAGGCAGCATCATCATCACGCACACCAATTTGGCCCCAAAGTACTTTAGCATTAATCTCTATGGCTTCTCTTGCTACACCCAATAAGTCTTGAGGCCGACGAAACACCTCCACCATGTCCACTGGCCTGTCTATTTCTGCAAGGCTAGCATAAACTTTTAAGCCTCTTATGTTAGAGCCCGCCAGAGAAGGGTTCACTGGAATCATTTCATAACCTGTTTCACTTAGTACTCTTAAAACCCCATAGCTAAATTTCGTTTTATCTCCACTCGCTCCTACATTGCTATGGTTTTAACCGAATTCAAAATGCCTTGAAGGTACTCATTTGTATAAGGTTGGTTGTGATCCATATGGTTCATTATTTTTTTCTCCAGTGGGGTAGCTATATCCGCTTTTAGCTCATGTGCCTCTAAAGGGTCTAAGAATGGATTGCGGTAAAGTTTATTGTGGCTTTCAACACCAATTTCGAGAGTTATGTCAGAAATTGGCCTTGCTACACATAAAATAATGTAACCGTCATTAATTTGTCTATTATTAAGAGCCACTTGGGCTTTTTGATTAATTTCACCGGAAATAAGTCTGGCAGCACATGTAATGCAGCCTCCATATTTACAACCGTATGGTAGGTCTAGACCTTGCTCTCGTAAGCTATCAAGTAAGGGTTTACGTCGATCAACTTGATATGAGACATTTGACCGATTTGAGATGGTAATTTTTTTTGTTTCTATACCCATATATCACTCGTGCAGTCGCCCCCTGGATACCTTGTTTCATGGCACCGAGAAGGTCCATTTGGTTCCTTACCAAAGTCTACAAGGAAATCTTTATCAATCTCCATACCACCATTTTCGGCATTACAATTAACCATTAACATACAGCCCCCATTGGTTCGAATCTCCGGGTAAAATTGATTATCCCATGTTGAGAAGAGAGAAGTTGTCACAAAAAGACGTTTTCCATCGAGAGAGAGTTGAATCATTTGTGGCCCACCTGTCACCTTAACCCCATTTACTTCGGGTGCCCTATTCAAAAGCCCCCCCATAAAGACTTGGCCAGTAAGTTTTGGATTGTGGGGATCGCTAATATCGTATTGCCTAATGTCTCCGTGAAGCCAATTGCAAAAATATAAGTATTTATCGTTCATTGACAAAAGGATAACGGAGATCACACCTGGAATAGGAATGGGCCATTCTGGGTGAGGTTCATTTTCAACATCTATAATTTTTTCCCATTGCCATTCACCATTAGAATCTTTCCACCAATGAATTATGTTTGCACTTAGTGCAGCACCTACAAATCCGTGGGAGCTATCTGGATTGTGGTGAAATCGCACCTCAAGTGGAACAAGGCCATCTTCTCCCAAATACATTGTTTGTATGGGTATTTTTTTTTCAAAATCCCAGAAGTGAATTTCTCTACCATATTTTAGATGCCCGACCTCTTCTAAATCAAAGCCCGGCATAAACGTATTGGGTGCAGCCCATTCAGAAGAGACCATTACGTTATGACGAGGTTGATACCAAAAGTCGTAACCGAATTTTATGTCACCCATTGAGTTTTCCCAACGACCGACGATCTCAAAAGCCTGATTAATATGGAGATACCCCCCAGGTGCATTTCCTTTCGCATCTCCAAGCATAGATATTATTATATCTGAGCCCAGACAGTGAACAGTATGTGGCGCCGATAGGTCCGTCTTAGTTTTAATATCAGCACCATTAATTACCTTAAATAATGTTGGATTTCTGGGGTCAGAAGCGCAGTCTATAATATGTAAGTTTGAAGAACGAACCCCTGGAATGATAAGATATTTTCTAGTTTTAGAGGTGTCGTTATGACAGGATGAACAAGCATTCCATCCCATGTGATGTAATTCGTCGCCAATACTGGGCATCTCAAGCCGGCTTATTACTTTCGAGTAGGTTTGGCTTTCAGGGTTAGCATCTATTGTACATAGATAATCTGGTTTTTGTATACCAGTACCTGTATATATTGCTATCGTGTAAAGTAGGTTCTCCCTTGGAGCCTTCATGGCTTCGGTGGGCGAAGCATATCCTGGTCCACAGCATTCCATTTTTTTTATTTCCCTATTT
>JAQBUS010000103.1 GCA_027623875.1 Pseudomonadota bacterium | reverse complement strand
TATGTCTATTACTAGTTTCTATGGTTCTCACATCATTAATTGTGCTGGAAATGGTGGCGCATTAGCTATTAATGATGATGCTGTTATGGAGAAAGCAAAGCTATTACGATCATGGGGTAGAAGTTCATCATTATTTGATGAAAAGAGTGAGACTATTGAAAATAGGTTTAACGTTGATCTTGATGGCATAGAGTATGATGCCAAATTTGTATTCGAAACTATTGGATATAATTTAGAAGGCAATGAAGTCGGCGCATCATTCGGAATGGCTCAGCTTGCTAAACTAGACAATAATATTAAAACTAGGCAAGACAATTTCCAACGTCAATGCAGTTTCTTTGCTAAACATAAAAACTTCTTCTCCAATCCAGTTGAATCCTCAGCATTTAGTACAGCATGGTTGGCATTCCCTATTCTTATAAATGAAAATGCTCCATTCTCCAGAAGGGAATTTCAGATATACCTAGAAGAAAGAAATATTCAAACAAGAGTTGTATTTACTGGTAATGTTCTAAGACAGCCCATGTGCGCTAATATTAAAAAACGAGTAATGAATGAGGGTTATCCAAATGCAGATGCAGTCATGAAAAGAGGTGTTTTATTGCCACTCCATCATGGAATGACAGAAGATATGTTTGTCAGATTACACTCTACTATTGAAGAGTTTATTGTTAGCAAAACATAAGTAATTTTTAAAGATACGCCTAGGCAGTTATAATAAATTAATTAAATTAAAGAGCTTTTAAAATCAATATGAACAATCCAGCAAATGACCAATTGAATGAAAATAATGACCATGAAGTAGATCTTCTAGAGATTTTTAAATCATTAAATCAAGGAAAATGGATTATTGTTTCCATGACTGCTTTTTTTTCAATTATTGGAGTTATTTATAGCCTTCTCTTGCCTAATATATATTCATCAGAAGCCATACTAGCTCCCGCGAGTTCATCCGGTGGTATTTCTGGAGCATTGAAAGGTTATGGAGGTCTGGCATCGCTTGCTGGAATAAACATTCCATCTAACAGTGATAATAAGTCCACACAAGCAATAAAAAAACTTAGTTCCCTTAGTTTTTTTGAAAATAATGTACTACCTTACATCTTCCTTCCAGATCTTATGGCTGTTAAGTCTTGGAACTCACAGGACAATACACTTACTTATGATGACAGTATTTACAAGGAGAGTACCAATACTTGGGTTCAAGGCAATTCCATTGCTAATAAACAAATGCCAAGCGCTCAAGATGGCTTCAAAGTATTTATAGAGGAACACTTAAGTGTAAGTGAAGAGAGAAAAACTGGCTTTGTTACTTTGCAAATCAAACATCAATCTCCATTTGTGGCTAGCCAATGGGCTGAGTTGATGATTAATCAAATCAATGCTTTCTATAGACAAAAGGATAAATTAGAGTCAGAAAAATCCGTGAACTATCTCAATCAACAGATAGTAATATCGAGCCTACAGGAAGTCAAAGTAGCTTTTGCAGATCTTATTCAAGAAGAAACTAAAAAGTTAACTCTCATTGAAGCCAAGAATTCATACGTTTTTGAGTACGTTGATCCTCCTGCGGTAATGGAAAGAAAATCAGAGCCTTGGAGGTCCTTCATTATTATGTTGAGCATACTACTAGGCGGGATTTTAGGTATTATTTTTGTTTTAGTGAAAACCTTTGTTTTGAAAGAAAAAGCTTCTTAAGCTTTCAGGCATTAAATTCTTAAATTAAATTAGCTAACCTTCGATGCAGGCTCTTATGGGCATTAGAAATAAAAAATAAAGATCTAATGTTAGATTCGCGAACCTTTAAAATAGTCATAGAAAATGTACCGCTGGTCTCAATTGACCTCTGCTTAGTATCTGATGGCAAGCTCTTTTTGGGTAAACGCATTAACGAACCTATAAAGGGTGAGTGGTTTACGCCAGGCGGACGAATCCATAAAAATGAAACCTGGCAGGACGCATTGCTTAGGCTTGCTAAAGTGGAATTAGGTTTAAGTAGCATCGTGGTGGAAGACTTTCTATTAATGGGTATGTGGGATCATTTTTATCACAATAGCGCTATTGATCAAAATACATCAACTCATTATGTTAACCTGCCCCACTATGCAGAGTTTATCTCTAAACCTCAAATAATTTTAGATGATCAGCATAGTAAATTTAAGTGGTTTGATCTGGCAGTGGTATCAAATCATGAAAAATTTCACCCTTACATTCGAAACTATGCGATTTGGTTATTAAATATGAAATATAATACAAATGGTTAAAGCTATCCTTATACCAGGCAGATCAGGCAAGATTATGACCTTTATCTCGAGCCCCACACTGCAAGCAATTTTTAATCCTTCATGGTGACGACACTACTTTGCAAGCTACGTCCAAGCAGCTTGAATGCTTGGATATTAAGCCTTCAGTTACAATTTGTCATACATAAGGAGCATCAATTCTTTGTTGCAGAGCTACTTCATAAAATTTTTGGTGAATCGACTATTAAATAAAATGGTTTATGCTGATGCCTTGGACATTTAGATATGTTGGATAATTTGCCAGTTTAATTAAATTAATAACTAAATAATTAATAACTAAATGTTAATATTGAAACACTCAGCATTTATTGTGTTTGACAATTTATAAAGTGGGAGCAAGTGGAATGAAAGTTGTAATTCTAGCAGGTGGTTTTGGGACAAGAATTAGTGAGGAAACAAACTTAAGGCCAAAACCAATGATTGAAATTGGCGGCAAGCCAATTCTTTGGCATATTATGAAAATGTACTCCAAATGTGGGGTTAATGACTTCATCATATGTTGTGGCTATAAAGGCTATTTAATTAAGGAGTACTTTGCAAATTACTTTCTCCATCAATCTGATGTTACTTTTCATATGAAAGAAAATCGGATGGAGGTTCATGACGGAAGAGCTGAGCCTTGGAAAGTGACTTTGGTTGATACAGGTGAAAGTGCTCACACAGGAGGTAGACTTTTAGCTGTACGTCAGTATCTTGATACTGAGGAGACGTTTTGTTTGACTTATGGTGATGGAGTTAGCGATATAGATATTGCTGAATCTATCGAATTCCATGAGAAACATGGCAAGCTTGCCACGGTAGCGTCAGTTTTTCCTCCTGGTAGATTTGGGGCTTTAGAATTAGAAGACTCATCTGTTAAGAGTTTTATGGAAAAGCCAAAAGGTGATGGCGGAACGATAAATGGTGGGTTCTTTGTCTTGTCATCAAAGGTACTGAATAGAATTAAAGATTCCCAGAGCGTATGGGAGCAGGAACCACTGAAATCTTTAGCGGTTGATGGGGAGTTAATGGCATTTGAGCATAAAGGATTTTGGCAGCCTATGGATACTCTGCGAGATAAAATATTCCTTGATGGTCTGTGGGGGGAGAATAAAGCCCCATGGAAAACATGGCAGTAGTCGGCATGGTCAATTCAGAATTTTGGAAAGGTAAGAAGGTTTTTATTACTGGTCATACAGGTTTCAAAGGCACCTGGCTATCTATTTGGCTTAACTCAATGGGAGCAATATTGGCTGGTTATGCATTGGCTCCTAACACAAAACCTAATTTTTTTGAGGCCGCATCGGTGGCTGATGAGATAGAATCCATAATTGGTGATGTAAGAGATCTGGACAAACTCTCGCAAGCTATGGGAAGTTTTGCACCCGATATTGTTATTCATATGGCTGCGCAACCATTAGTTCGACTCTCTTATAAAAATCCAGTAGATACATACAGCACGAATGTCATGGGAACAGTTCATCTCTTAGAGGCTGTTAGAAGTTCGCCTTCGGTTAAGGCTGTTGTTAATGTGACCACAGATAAATGTTATGAAAATAAAGAATGGATTTGGGGTTATCGTGAAGATGAACCTATGGGAGGTCGAGATCCCTATAGTAATAGTAAAGGGTGCTCCGAACTTGTAACTGCAGCATACAGGAGTTCTTTTTTTAATTGTTTAGGATCAGCGAAAATTGGCTCAGGTCGGGCAGGAAATGTAATTGGTGGCGGTGATTGGGCTGAAGATCGTTTGATACCTGATTTCTTCAAGTCATTTAAAAATAACGAACCAGTGATTATTAGAAATCCATCTGCTACTAGGCCCTGGCAGCATGTTTTAGAGCCTCTATCAGGATATTTGGTTCTAGCTGAGCAACTTTATCTTCATGGCGATAGATATGCTGAAGCTTGGAACTTTGGTCCCGAGGAAAATGATGTAAAGTCTGTGAGGTCGATCATCGAGTACTTAGTCGAACGATGGGGAGATGGCGCAAGCTGGATCCATGATGAGTCTGAGCAGCCTCATGAAGCTCAATTACTCAAGTTAGATATTTCTAAAGCTAAAAAACTACTGGGATGGAAGCCTAAATGGGATTTGTTTGAAGCCCTAGACAGCATTATTGAATGGCAAAAGGTTTGGCTCAGCGGTCGAGATATAAAGGCGGTGACCCTTAAGCAAATACGTCAATTTGAACACAGTGAGGGATAGTTATTTAGCCTTTAGTTATAAAGTAGTTTTTTTGTTCGCCTGTCTTATTGTGCAAGGCGATAGATAATAATTGTTCGTTATTAGTTATATAGTTAGTTATTAAGAGGCATAGCATGGGTGTTGAAATTCATAGAACCAACTTACCGTCGGTTTTGATAATTGTCCCTCAGCGTTTTGAGGACCATCGAGGTTTCTTTGAAGAAACTTGGAGTGATAATTCTTCAGCAGCACTTGGATTTGAAATTTCTTTTGTACAAGATAATCATTCTTATTCTAAAGAGCTAGGGACACTTCGAGGACTTCATTATCAATCGCCTCCCCACGCGCAGGAAAAGCTTGTACGCTGCTCACGCGGCGCAATTTTTGATGTGGCAGTGGACATACGGAAGGGTTCGCCTACTTACGGGCAATGGGTTGGTGAGGAACTCTCTAGAGAGAATGGTTATCAATTACTTATCCCGAAAGGTTTCCTTCACGGCTTTGTAACTCTTATGCCGGATACAGAAGTTCAGTATAAGTGTAGCGACAATTATGCCCCGCAATGTGATGGGTCGGTGCTTTGGAGTAGCCTAGGGATTGACTGGCCTTTGCCTGATGGAGTAGAGCCTAAATTATCTGCGAAGGATGAAGATTCAAAGTCTTTTAAAGTCTTTGATTCCCCTTTTTCTTGGGAGCTTAATGTATGAAAATTTTAGTTACTGGAGGAGCAGGCTTCATTGGTTCTGCTGTTGTGCGCAAGGCAATCTCTCAAGGTTTTGAGGTAGTGAATGTGGATGTACTGACATATGCGGCTTGCCTTGAGAATTTAGATGCCGTAGCAGAATGTCAGGGATATGTCTTTGAGCAAGTAGATATATGTGATCGCGCAGCTCTTGACCTAGTTTTTACTAAGCATAGGCCAGATGCAGTTATGCATCTTGCAGCAGAATCCCATGTTGACAGATCTATTGATGGTCCAGGTGATTTTATTGAGACTAATATAATGGGCACTTATCACCTGCTTGAGGCTGCAAGGACTTTTTGGTTAAAAGCAGGGAGACCCCTGAACTTTCGCTTTCACCATATTTCGACCGATGAAGTGTTTGGCTCGTTGCCGGAGGATAAATCTGTTCGGTTCACCGAGAAAACCCCTTATGATCCGCGTAGCCCCTATTCGGCGTCTAAAGCCGCATCTGATCATTT
>JAQBUS010000102.1 GCA_027623875.1 Pseudomonadota bacterium | reverse complement strand
CCTATAATTTATTTATTATCTAGATTTAAAACAAAAATTATTTACATATGTGAACAAAAGCTTACTTTTTTATTAGTAGCCTTCTTCAGCGTTCGCAAGCTTTAATATGCTTTTTACAATATATACTAGTAAGAATAAAAGATTTTATTCCTATACCAAAAGCAGGCTACTTTATCACCTCAGTTTATTTCCCTTCAGGCTATACATACCTAAACTAAGGTTTTACATATTCTTGATAGGCCTCCAAGCCAGGTTCAAACATATAAATAAAACAGCCCCAGAAATGAATGATAAGGAGATAGAAATTAGGCACCGGTAAAATATTATCTTTTTAAGGCGCTATAGATGCTAGGCCCCCTAGAAAGCCCTAAATATAATCCTGAATTCAAAATTTACTTTTTTGAATAGTTTGTATTCCTAAGAGCTTCACTAAGTACTTTTATATTTCCGCCTCGATTTTCGAGCATTACACCAATCTCTGTTCGCTCAAACGCAAGTAGGCTAATACCATCAATAACTATATTGAAAATTTTTGCTGGTCCGCTACGATCTGAAATCAACCAAATCACATCAAAAGGCGCCCAATCCATCATTGTTATTATCGACCGGACTTCAACATAAGACTTAACTTTACGCGCACTTACTACTTCAATATTACCATCTTTTAATTCACGAAATCTCTTGGCATACTTATCAAGAAAATAAATTTTAAATGCTCCCTTGTAAATATCAAGATCCTCTGAAGAAGCAGCTCTTCGGGCAACGCCCAGTGTTGTCAGGGCCATTATATTGATATCAGCATACCTCTCAAAAACGGACTCTAGTTTTTGTAAGGCGATTTCTTCTTCCTCGTTTGCAGAAATTATTTCATTTACTTCCGCAACTATTATACCAATAAACAATTCTGCTTCGGACGGCTCTAAGGCAGAGGATGGTGTCGATGCTACAGCAAATAGGGTAAAAGTTGTAAATATAATTGCAAAAAAGGCTTTATAACTGCACTTAATTGGAACCATAAACGTCAATATACGGGTCAAAATATTCTTCACTTTCATTCGTTCTTAAAAAATTTCGTCGCCTTTGTAGGTATAGTGATTTGGCCTGAGAATAGCTATCTTCACTTTCATAATAAATAGAGTCGATCAACTCTGAAAACCTTCCCCGCTGGTCCAAAAGCTTCAGAGTTGTAACTGTGGTCATCAATTTTGGATCTGGTTTAGGCTGAATTAATACATTCAAAGGATTTGTCGCAAAATCTACAATCCTTCCGGCTGCATCCCGCACAGTACTAGGGCCAAAGACGGGTAACTCAACATAAGCCCCCTCATTAACTCCCCATATATGGAGGGTTTCTCCAAAGTCTGTGCTTCGCTCTGAAAGACCTATCCTACTTGCTGGATCAAACAACCCACCAATACCAACCGTCGTATTAACAATAAATCTAGCCGAATTAGATGCTGCATCCAGAAAACTCACTTGTATTACATCATTTACAATTATGCCCGGAATTCTTAAATTTGAAGCAAAGTTACTTATACCACTGCGGGCAAACTGCGGTACGACTTCATAAACTTTAGATACAGGACGAACTACAACTTTATCTAAACCCCTGTTAACTTTATGAACCACTCTATTTACAGGCTCTACTGGGTCATCAATCTGGGTCTTAATAGCCGCAGGAGAACAGCACGCCAAAACAAATAATACACAAGTTCCAAGGATAATACGGGGTTTTTGTGCTAGTTTCATGTTCTAAACTCTACTGTAGTAAAATGGAATCGGCGTTTTAGTAATCTTAGTCTAATCAAAATGTGTTTAAACCTCCAGATGTAATCAAAACAATTTATTAATTTATAAGCAAAAAAATTGAGAGTATTTTATTTCTATTTGTTTTGTATTATGGTCTGAATGAAATTTAACTTAAAGTTAATATTTGGAGATAAACATGACTGGAATCATTGAAAATAAATTAACCGAGTTAGGTGTTGAACTGCCAAATGCACCAGCTCCTGCAGCAAATTATGTTCCCTACGTAAAAGTAGGTAACCTCGTTTACATCTCCGGCCAAATCTCTTCAGATTCAACAGGTTTAATAATAGGAAAGCTAGGGGCCAACATGAGTGTTGAAGAAGGCGCGAATGCAGCAAAAATATGTGCCATAAGCCTCCTTGCTCAAGTTAAAGCCGCGTGTGACGGAAACCTCGAAAGATTGTCAAAAGTTGTAAAATTAACCGGTTTTGTTAATTCGACGACAGATTTTACTGAACAACCTAAAGTAATTAATGGTGCTTCTGATTTCTTTGTGAACCTCCTGGGAGAGAAGGGTCGTCACTCTCGCTCTGCAGTCAGCGCAGTCTCGTTACCTTTTGGTGTAGCTGTTGAAATTGAGGGTATATTTCAAATTGAAATCTAATCACTAATAATCTCTAAAGAAATTTTCGTAAATCATATACATTAAGCTAATTCTTATAGAGAGTTATATTTATAAAAACCAATGAGCGTAGACCTCACAGAAATCAGCGTACTATTAAGAATTCAGGACATTAGTGCGTCTGATTGGGATGCTTGCGCATGCCCTGAGGCCAAAACAGGTCGGGCAAAAGATATTTTCTCAACCCACAGATTTTTACTTGCTCTTGAAAAATCAAATTCGGTAGGAAAAGGAACCGGCTGGATACCCCATTATTTGGTGGCCAGATCTATGGGCAAAGTAATTGGTGTTGCACCTCTTTACTTAAAGCAACATTCACAAGGTGAGTATATCTTTGATCATAGTTGGGCTCACGCCTTTGAGAAAGCGGGAGGAAGTTACTACCCAAAATTACAAATCTCAATTCCTTTTACTCCAGCAAGTGGTAGAAGGTTACTGACTCACCCTGACTGGGATTTATTAGCGCAAAAAGCATTACTTAGCGCGGCTACTGAATTAGCAGAAAAAAACCACCTCTCCTCATTGCACGTTACATTTTGTACAGATGATGAGGTCAATTTAGGTGCCAAAATGGGGTTGTTAACAAGAAAAAGTCAACAGTTTCACTGGTTGAACAACTCCTACAAATCCTTTGAAGATTTCTTGGATTCCCTTTCTTCTAGGAAAAGAAAAAATATCAAAAAAGAAAGGAAGAAAGCTCATGAATTTGGTGGGACAATTAAAAGATTGACCGGTACCGAAATAAAAGAAGAACATTGGGATGCCTTTTGGACTTTCTATCAAGACACCGGAATTAGGAAGTGGGGAACGCCATATCTAACACGAGATTTTTTTAGAGAAATTCATAAATATATGAATGTCGATGTTTTACTAATTCTTGCAGAAGTTAACGGAGTTTACATTGCTGGAGCACTTAACTTTATTGGCAGGGAAACACTATACGGAAGGTATTGGGGCTGTATAGAAGACCATCCAAGTCTGCACTTCGAGATCTGTTATTATCAAGCCATCGAGTATGCTATATCAAAAAGATTAAAAAAAGTCGAAGCTGGGGCTCAGGGCGGACATAAATTAGCGAGAGGATATCTACCTGTAGCTATCAATTCTCTCCACTGGATAAATAATATAAACTTCAGAAAGGCAGTAGCTGATTACTTAGAAGTAGAGAAATCAGCCATCAACCATGAAAATGAAGTTTTATTAGAATTCGCGCCTTATAAAAAGCTCTAGAATTTTATTCTTCTTTTAAAAAACCAGCAATTTATCTAATAAATAGAATATTTACACTACTTTCTCATTTTATCCAAAAGCTCTTCTCCAGAGGAAGTTTGGCACTGAGATCGGGACTCCTCTTCGTTAAATAAAACAACCTGATTATTTTTAACCAACATTGAATAACGCTTAGATCTTCCAATAAATCCGACATCAGGAGCATCGAAATCCATTCCAATAGAACGCGTGAATTCACTCAACGGATCACCTAACATAATCAATCCAGCTGATGTCGCACCAGTTGCCTCACCCCAAGCCCTCATAACATGTGGATCATTTACAGAAATACATATTATTGAATCCACGCCAATAAGATCAAACTGTGGTTTAGTCCTTATGAAACTGGGAACATGTTGTGTATGACAGGTCGAGGTAAACGCCCCTGGCAAACCAAAAATTATTACCGTTTTATCTCGTGTAAAGGTATCGAGATTTATGCTCTCAATTCCTGTCTCCCCAAACCACTTTAACTTTGAGTTTGGGAGTTGATTTCCTATCGAAATTACCATTTTCACTTCCTTCTTGAAAAATTTTAAGCGATACATACTACGTTAGTATAGAACTCACCACCCGATGGGAGCAAAATGAAAAGAATTATTGTAATAGGTGCAGGTCAATCGGCAGCTTCCCTATGTTCTAAATTGCGTTCGGAGGGTTATGATGAGGAAATACTTCTTTTTGGTGAAGAGAAATTCTTACCCTATCAACGACCACCATTGTCAAAAAAATACTTAATGGGAACCCAAAGCCTTGAACGGCTATATATAAGACCCGAGAGCTATTACGCTGATCACAAAATTGATACGAAATTGGGTTTTTCAGTCTCAAACATAAACCCCAAAGAAAAGAAAATCTATATTAATAATGTTTATTTTTCATATGACGAACTAGTTCTAACTACAGGTTCAAGCCCGCGTAAACTTTCTCCGACAGTAAGCAACGATTTGGAGAACATATTTTATGTTAGATCAATTAATGATATAAATTCTATGAAACCTAATATGATAGCTGAAAAAAAAGTTCTTATTGTCGGTGGCGGGTATATTGGACTTGAAGCCGCCTCAGTATGTCAGCAATTAGGTTTAAGCGTAACGTTAGTTGAAATGAGTGACAGAATTTTAAACCGCGTTTCATCAGCCCAAACATCCGATTATTTTCGAAATTTACATGAAAAACATGGGGTCAAAATAATAGAAGGCACTTCATTAAACAGGCTAAGTGGTGACAAAAAAGTTTCCAGAGCTACATTCTCAGACAACACAGAAATTGATATTGATTTCGTTATTGTTGGCATTGGAATATTACCCAATGACTCACTAGCCCGGGAGGCTGGGTTAGATATAGATAACGGGATAAAAACTAATGCATTTTGTCAAACCTCAAATAAACACATATGGGCAGCAGGTGATTGTGCGTCATTTCCTTTGAATGAAAGCCGAATGCGCCTTGAAAGCGTACAGAATTCTATTGATCAAGCAGAGCTTGTGGCAAGAAATATTTTAGGAGCAGAAGAAATCTACAAACCCCTTCCGTGGTTTTGGTCAGATCAATACGACATAAAGTTACAAATAGTTGGTTTAAATATGGGGTATGATAAAGTTGTAAAAAGACTAAACATAAACACTAACACCTTATCTCACTGGTACTATAAAAATCAAAAACTCTTATCAGTTGACGCTATGAACGATCCGCGGAGCTATATGATTGCAAAACGCCTAATTGATTCATGTAAGACAGTCGATCCAAAGATTGTCGAGGATTCATCTCAAGATTTGAAGAGTTTTTTGGACAATTGAGAATTATCGCAGGAATTTTTAAAGGGATATCCCTCAATGTAGTTAGTAATGTTGGTGCAGAGTCTGGCCTACGACCCACTACTGATAGGGTAAGAGAGAACATATTTAATATTCTCTCTGGTGGCAGGTTCGACGACCCACTTACCAACGCTAGAGTTTTGGACTTATTTTCTGGAACAGGAGCTCTGGG